>NZ_JAAHBQ010000069.1 GCF_020144665.1 Oscillatoria salina IIICB1
ACTGTTTCTGTCCCGGCGCGATCGATACAGCTTGGACACATAAAGAAACGGGTCCAATGGATGCACAAATGGAAGAAACTTTAGTGATGGCTGCGCCAATGGGACGACGAGGAACACCCGAAGAAATGGCGAATGTTTGTGCATTTTTAGCTTCGGATGAAGCGAGTTATGTTACTGGTGCATTGTGGTTAGCTGATGGTGGTGTTACTGTTGCTAAAGGTAGCGTTGGTAAGCAAACACCAGAGAATTTGCGTCAAGAACCCAAAGGTAATTTACCTTTGAAAAATTCTCACGAAGGATTAGAAAATAAACAGGTGGAAACTATTAAATAAAATTCGTGGCAATTCTTGAGAAATTATCGAGACGTAAGAGAAATTATCGAGACGTAGCAGTGCTACGTCTCTACATTCTACATAATTTTTTTCGAGTTAACGAGTTAACTCCATTGTAACGGTTCTAATTGATAATAATTTTGCAAAATTTGGTACAATTGAGGATGTTTCTGAAGTAACTGTTTTGGTTTCTCGAAAAATGTCTCGGTAGCCACAGCAAAAAACTCGGCGGGTGCAGTCGCACCATAACTATTCATGACTGTTTTTCTACCTTTTTCTACATCAAAACAAAGTTGTTGATATTCCCTAGTCATAACTTGCGTCCAAGTTTGATAATCGGCTTTTTTTTTCAGCAAAGGAACGCCATTTGCATTGCCTTTTTCTTGGTCAAGTTGATGAGCAAATTCGTGGAGAATAACATTATGTCCATCTCGCCAATTTTTAGTATCTCGTTGCACTTGTTCCCAGGATAAAACAAGTTGGTCTTTTGTCCAAGATTCCCCTAATCTAACTACTTCACTTTCGGCAACCACATAGTTACTAATTGCTGTATTTTGCTTGACAATATACGCCGTTGGATATATAATAATAGTGCGTAAGCTGGGGAAATACTTTTCTCGTTCGTTCAGTAAAAGTAAACAGGCAGTAGCCGCGATCGCCAGTTTGATTTCTGGAGTAATCTGTAAGCCTCCACAGCCAATAAATTGCTTTTCTGCGAGGAAAACTCGAATATGTCCTTGCAACCGTCGTCGCTCATCGGAATTTAGGCGATCGTAAATAGGCAGACTATTTTCGATAATAGCATTTTCTAGTGGTGACAAAAGCTTATTTCGTATCCGTTGGCGACGTTGTTTAATTAGAAAAGGATTAAGTAAGATTAGAGCGATAATCACTGAGATTATCAATAAAACTAATAGCGTTTGCATCATAATAATTTAGTAATTTATTAAGTCTATAAATTAATTCTAACTTAGAAATAAATACCGCTAGTCTTGTCGTATCGCTGATTAGTATATTTGACGATTTAGAACTTGATAAAATAAGCAATTAATGCTATTTTTAAGCGAAATATTGTTAAATTTACTGACAAATAAGTTGAGGAATGGAAAATACTAATCAATGGCAAGATTGGCTGGTTGTTTTTGGTTATTTAGGAATAACATTGCTGATTACTTGGCAAATTTTGCTGAGGAAGTAATCAAAGTATTTTAGTTTGATTATCTCTCGTTTCTCGGCTGTACAATTCACCCCTCTCGTTTCTCGGCTCTGCCGAGAAATGCCGACTGGGAGGCTCCGCCTCCATTATCCAAGAGGCAGAGCCTCGTTTAGGGTGTTCCCCGGCGGAGCCAGGGAACCAGAAACTAGGTCTTCCGCCTCCATTATCCAATTGGCAGAGCCTCGTTTAGGGTGTTCCCCGGCGGAGCCAGGGAACCAGAAATTAGGTCTTCCGCCTCCATTATCCAAGAGGCAGAGCCTCGTTTAGGGTGTTCCCCGGCGGAGCCAGGGAACCAGAAACTAGGTCTTCCGCCTCCATTATCCAATTGGCAGAGCCAGGAAACGAGAAATCTTCCCAGATTCTTCACTAAAAATGATAATTCGCTCATCTCTCAGGAAAAACTCATCTGCACTGTATTTAATAGACTTGCAGCAGTAGTTTTGCTTTATACTGACTCCATCTCTTAAAAAAGGAAAAATTCGTGACTGAAAATGTAACTAACCAAAAGCAACTATACAACGTTGAAGCAAGTGTCTTGGAACGATACCAAGCTGGTGCGAAAGAAGTACAACCGAGTTTATGCTGTCCCACTGATTATGACAAAAATTACTTAGAAATTATCCCAGAAGAAATTATTCAAAAAGATTACGGTTGTGGCGACCCAACTCTCTATGTTAGTCAGGGTGAAACTGTAGTTGATTTGGGTTCTGGTGCCGGGAAAAATTGTTATATTCTTGCGCAAAAAGTTGGCGCTGAAGGTAAGGTTATCGGTGTCGATTTTAACGATGAAATGCTAAACCTTGCCCGTAAGTATCAATCGGAAATTGCTTCTCAACTTGGATACTATAACACCAAGTTTTTCAAGGGAAAAATTCAAGATTTGCAATTAGATTTAGATTTAGCAGAAGCTTGGTTACAGCAAAATCCGATTAATTCAATGGAGGGATTAAGTAATTTTGAAGCCCAATGCGATTTGCTACGTCAGGAAGCACGTCTGATTCCAGATAATAGTGTCGATGTTGTGATTTCTAACTGTGTCCTTAATTTAGTTCGCAACGCTGACAAAAAGCAACTTTTTCAGGAAATATTTCGAGTTTTGCAGCGTGGTGGTAGAGCAGTAATTTCTGATATTGTTTGCGACGAAGATCCAACTCAAAAAATACTGAATGACCCCGATCTTTGGAGTGGTTGTATTGCGGGTGCATTTCGGGAAGATAACTTTATGAAAATGTTTGAAGATGCGGGATTTTATGGCATAGAAATCCTCAAACGTCAAGAGGAACCTTGGCAAGTTATTGACGGAATTGAGTTTCGTTCGGTAACAGTTAGGGCTTATAAAGGTAAGGAAGGGGTTTGTTTGGAACGTAACCAAACCGTAATTTATAAAGGTCCTTGGAAACAAGTTCAAGACGACGACGGACATATCTTGCGTCGGGGAGAAAGAATGGCGGTTTGTGACAAAACTTATCACATTTATACTAATCCTAATAGTCCCTATACTCAAGATGTTATCCCGGTTCCCCCTTATGAGGAAATTCCTTTAGATTCTGCTGAGGAATTTAACTGTAAGCGAACTGCAATTCGTCACCCTCAAGAAACTAAAGGTAGGGATTACAATCTGACTGTAGTTAATAGTAATGAGGGCGATTGTAGTAGCAGCAGTTGTTGTTGATTTTAACCGCAGATGGACGCAGATGAACGCAGATAGTTTTTTGTGAGCGAATGTTTAGAAGTTAGTTGAGGTTTGAAAAGTTAATATGGTTCAAGCGCATTTAGATAAAAAGTTAACGCCGTTTAAGGATAAAATTGCTGCGCCTTTAGTTAAGCAAAAAATTAGAGTTTTGCAGGTAAATTTAGGTAGGCGTTGTAATTTGGCTTGTAGTCACTGTCATGTGGAAGCGGGACCAAAACGTACTGAGGAATTATCGCCGGAAGTTTGCCAGCAATTGATTGAGTTGATTAGTCGTTTTCCGCAACTTGAAACTGTAGATTTGACTGGCGGCGCACCGGAAATGAATTATGGTTTTAGGGAGTTAGTAGGGGCAGCTAGGGCGAAAAATAAGGAGGTTATTGTTCGTTCTAATTTAACGATTTATTTTGTTGAGGGTTATCAAGATTTACCGGAATTTTTTGCGAAGAATAAGCTGAGAGTTGTTGCTTCTTTGCCTTGTTATTTAGAAGATAATGTGGACAAACAGCGTGGTGCTGGTGTTTATAATGAGTCGATTAAAGCAATAAAATTGTTGAATAGTTTGGGTTATGGTAAGCAGTCAGATTTAATTTTAGATTTGGTATATAATCCACCAATTCCTATTGCTGAAGAGAAGTTTTCGCTGCCACCAAAGCAAGAGAAGCTGGAACAAGATTATAAGATATATTTGTCAGAAAATTTTGGGATTGTGTTTAACAATTTGCTGACGATTACGAATTTGCCAATTGGGAGAACAAAGCAGTTTCTTCAGCGTTATGATTTGCACGGTTCTTATCTAAAGTTTTTAGAAAAAAATTACAATGCAAGTACGGTTGCAAGTGTAATGTGTCGCAATGAGCTTTCGATTGATTATTTAGGAAATGTTTACGATTGTGATTTTAATCAGATGGAAAATATACCTGCAAAAACTGCTGATGGTGAGGTTTTGACGGTGGCGAAGTTATTAGAAATAGGTAGTTTAGATGTAATTAAGGAAATTCAAACTCGTCCTTATTGTTATGGTTGTACTGCTGGGAGTGGTTCTAGTTGTGGTGGTTCTTTAGTTAGTTTTAAGTAGAAAAAAGATGAATTCTAAAGTGAAGTTAGGAATAGGAGCAATTGTGATTGCAGTTATAATAATTGGTGCCAAATATTTTGGGGTTTTGGAGACGGCTCAACAACTGTTAATTACTGCTTTGGAATGGATTAGAGAATTGGGACTTTGGGGAATTGTGGCGTTTGTCCTGATTTATGCGATCGCTACTGTTTTCCTAATACCTGGTTCGCTATTAACTCTCGGTGCTGGTTTCCTTTATCAAGTTATTCTTGGCTCAATTATTGTTTCAATTGCTTCTACTTTAGGGGCAAGTTTAGCGTTTTTGGTGGGGCGATATTTGGCGAGAGATAAAGTTGCTAAATTAATTGAAAGTAAGCCGAATTTTCAAGCAGTTGATGAAGCTGTAGCCAAGGAGGGCTGGAAGATTGTCGGTTTAACCAGACTTTCGCCAGTTTTTCCTTTTGTCTTTTTGAATTACGCTTTTGGAGTGACTCAAGTATCTTTAAAAGATTATGTTTTAGCTTCTTGGATTGGGATGATGCCGGGAACAATTATGTATGTTTATTTTGGCTCTCTGGCGCAAAATTTAGCTACGTTGGGAACTCAAGAACAACCGGATACACTTCAGTGGATTATCCGCATTGTGGGATTTATCGCCACAGTTGGAGTAACGGTTTATGTAACTAAAATTGCTAGGGAAGCTTTAAATCAGAAGATTGAAAATGAAGCAGAGGTAAAACAATCCTATGCTAGTGAAGAATAGAGAAAATGAAAGTCAGAATGTGGCTAAATCGCTGAAAAAGAAAGAGGTTTGGTTACAGAATTTGCAAAAGCCGCGTTGCTGGTTGGGAATAGGGCTTTTTCTTTGTACTTTACTTTGTACTATCGGTCCGTTACGAGTCATTTTTAACCAAGATTTTCTCATTCAACAGCTTACTAAGTCAGAGTTTGGGGCGATTTTCCTGTTTCTGTTTTTGTTCGTTTTCTTCACTGCGTTAGGTATCCCAGGGACAGTTTTGGCGATCGCTGGGGGCGTGGTTTTTGGTTTATTTTGGGGTACAATTTGGTCAGTAGTTGGTGCAACTCTCGGCGCGATCGCTGCTTTTTGGTTAGCTCGTTACTTACTTCATGACTGGATAAAACGCCGCTTTAGTCACTATCAAGGTTTGCAAAAATTCGAGCAAGCAATCCAAAATAAACCCTTTACTTTCACTTTGATAGTTCGTTTTGCACCAATTACTCCTTTTAATGTCGTTAATTTCCTCTTTGGTTTAACCTCAATTCATTGGTTTCCCTATTCCCTCGCTACTTTAATCGGAATTATACCCGGAACTTTACTTTATACTTGGCTGGGAGTTAGCGGAATAGAAGCTTTATCAGGCGAATCTCGCTTATCTTTTTTCCTCGCTGTAACTTTCCTCATTCTTCTATCTTTAATACCTTTATTCACTAAAAAAAATTCAACGAGGGAACAATTACATCCACCTCATTGAATTTTATAAAAAATAGAAAAAAAGTAGAGACATTTCAGGCAACGTTTCTACAAGGTAATGATGTGTAGCAAACATTTGTCTATTACAGATTACCCTAGTTAACTGTTAACTTTTCCCTGTTAACTGGTAACTGTTCACTGAAACTACCCTTTCACACAAACAACTTGCTTCAGAGTTGCCACAATTTCCACCAAATCAGATTGCTGGTTCATCACTTCATTAATCGGCTTATAAGCCCCAGGAATTTCATCTAAAACTCCTTTATCTTTGCGGCATTCAATACCTTGAGTTTGCGCGATTAAATCATCCAAAGAAAAATGCTTTTTCGCTTTATTACGAGACATTAAACGTCCCGCACCGTGAGCGCAAGAGCAATAACTATCATGGTTTCCTTTTCCTTTCACAATATAAGATTTTGCTCCCATCGATCCAGGAATAATTCCATAATCTTCGCTTGTTGCTCTCACCGCACCTTTTCTAGTAACAATCACATCTTCGCCAAAATGTACTTCTTTTTCCGCGTAATTATGATGGCAATTTACTGTTAGTAAAGGTTTGGTTTGTTTACCACCAGCGAGATGAGTTTCGACAATCCGTTTAAAACGATTCATCATCACATCTCGGTTGTAACGGGCATAATTTTGCGCCCATTGTAAGTCGCGCCAATAAGCAGCAAATTCTGGCGTTCCTGCGATAAAATAAGCTAAATCAGGATCGGGTAATTTATTAGTTGCTAATTTAGCTAATTCTTTCGCGGTACTAATATGACATTTTGCCAAAGCATTACCAATATGTCGCGAACCAGAATGTAACATTAACCAAACTTGGTTATCTGTATCCAAACAAACTTCGATAAAGTGATTTCCACCACCTAATGAACCAAGTTGTTTAATGGCTTTTTTTTCTAGGCTTTGTACGCCGGAATGAAGTTCTTTGAAATTTCGCCAACCTTGCCAATTGGTAACAGATTTTTCAACTTCTTTGTTAGCATTAAAACCCACAGGAATAGCTGCTTCGATATCTAGGCGAATTTTCTTCAGTTTGCCTTCAAGTTGTTCGCCAGTAAATGGGGTTTTAATTGCTGCCATTCCGCAACCTACATCTACACCTACAGCCGCAGGAATTACGGCATCTTTGGTAGCAATAACCGAACCAACTAAAGCCCCTTTTCCTAAGTGTACGTCGGGCATTAAAGCGACGTGCTTGAAAACAAAAGGTAAAGAGGCAACATTCTTCGCCATTTGGGTTTCTTGGGAACCAAGTTCGTGATTTGCCCAAGATAATATTGGTTTATCTGTTGATAGTTTTAATTGTGCGTATGGCATAATTTATCTAGGATTTTATTTATCTCTTATTTTTATGCTACAAAAATAATACAAAACTGTCAAGTAGTTTTGATTGAAAGTAGATAGACGTTAATATATAGTACCAAAACTCAAGCAGAAATTACGCGATCGCGTCCGGCGGCTTTAGCTCGATACAAAGCAGCATCAGCCGCTCTAATTATTGTATCGCTTGTAGTTCCGTGTTTAGGAAAGCAAGATACTCCTAAAGATACAGTAATTGCACCCAATGTTTGATAGCCATGTTGAATATCGAGATGTTTAATTGCTTGACGTATTTGTTCGGCTCGTTCTAAACTATCAACTAAACTAGCTTCCGGGAGAATCAAAATTAACTCTTCTCCACCATAGCGACAAGCAATATCCGCACTGCGAATACTAGTTTTCAAGAAATCACCCACTTTTCTTAAGACTGCATCTCCTGCTTCGTGACCAAAGGTATCGTTAAAACGTTTAAAATGGTCGATATCAATCATAATTGCACCGATTGTTTGTTGATTGCGATAAGCGCGTTGAATTTCTCTGTCTAAAGATTCTTCAAGATAACGACGATTAAATAAACCTGTGAGCGGATCGCGTATGCTTTGATTATGTAAAGTTTCTCGCAATTTCAAGTTGGCTAAAGCTAAAGCAATATGTTCGGCGAAAGTTATTGCTAAATGTCGTTTGGCATCGTCAAAGTGTTTTCTTTTTGGTGAAGATAAATAAAGCAAGCCAAAGGTTTCTCCGAGGGCAATTGTGGGAACACAAAAAGTATTAGTTTTAGGAAAATTGCCATGCAAGTGCTGACAGCGCAAACCGGAATATTGAGTATCTACTAAATGCTCTCGTCCCCTTCGTAAAGCCCAGCATTCGCAAGGTGCAAACAAACTTTTGCTATCCATTTGCTTTCCCCAAGTAGCTACTGCTTCAACTAAATTTTTCGATTCATTGAGAATAAAAACTCCTCCAGAAATGCCGGGAAAGAGAGTAGGAACGAGATCGGCAAGAGCGCTATAAGCTTCTTCTACGGAAAGACAAGATTGCAAAATTTCGCTAATTTCACCTAATAAGCAAATTTCGCGGTTATTAGTCTCTAATTTTTGGATCGATCGTCTGAGTTTTTTGTTGGTTTCTTCTAATTCTTGTTCGACTCGCTTGCGATCGCTAATATCGGTATGAACGGTAACAATACCGATAATATTGCCAGTTTGGTCTTTAATTGCATCGGCGTGCAAAAAAATTAGCCGTTTGCGCCCGCTACGATCGCACATTGTCAATTCTCCACTCCACGATTTTCCCTTGACGATCGCGTAAAATATCGCCAAATATTCTTTTTGATTGCTAAATATGGCTGCTATTCCTCCCGCAGCATTTAATTCTTCGATGGTGTATTTAAATAATTCCCCAAAAGCGGGGTTGTGATAAATAGATCTACCTGTCACTTCTGTCATCGCGATCGCTTCACTGGAACTTTCAACAGCTTTGCTAATTCGCAATAAGGCTTCTTCTAATTCTTTGCGATCGCTAATATCAATGCAGGAACCAATGTAACCAGCAAAAGTACCTGTGGATGTAAAACGAGGAACTCCAGTGTCTAAAAGCCAGCGATACTCTCCGTCAAAGCGTTTGAGGCGATATTCCATGCGAAAACTTTGACGGCTGTTAAAAGCAGAAAGATAAACATCAAGACAATGTTGGCGATCGCTGGGATGTATGTTTTCTTCCCAACCAATTCCGATTTCTTCTTCCAGAGTTCGTCCGGTAAAATCTAACCAAGGTTTGTTAAAAAAGTTGCACAGTGCATCTGTACCTGACATCCAAATCAGCACGGGTGCAGTATCAGCGAGAAGACGAAAACGCTGCTCGCTTTCGCGTAAGGCGGCTTCGGTTTCTACGCGATCGCTGATGTCATGAATTATTAAAAATAATAACTGTTTGTTTTTATATTCTATTGGTGAAGAGTGTATTTCTACCCAACGGGTTTCGGCGTTTGCACCTCTTTGTGTCAGAGTACAGCAGTTGTGATTTAAACAATTTGTGGGAAATAATTCTGACTGATTTTGTTCGTGAAGTGGTTGATTGAGATTGAAAATAGTCATTTGACGCAAGATTTCTTGAGCATAGCCGTAAAATTTCTCAGCCGCTCGATTAGCGTTGACAATTGTGCCAGTTTCTTCGTCAATTAGTAACATAATCGCATCGTGTCTTTCAAACAAAGAGCGAAACCGAATCTCGCTGTCTTGCAATGCTTTTTCGGCAGCGATGCGATCGCTAATTTCTTTTTGTAAGTTTTCGTTGGTAATACTTAATTCTCTGGTTCTTTCCGCAACTAACTCTTCGAGACGGTTATGATACTCGGTTAATTGATTTTCTGCTTTTTTGCGATCGCTAATGTCGCGACAACTATAAAGTATTGTTCCTTCTTCGATGGTAACTCGTTTCAGATTGATTAATAATGTATGCTTTTTCCCTTGTTTATCGGTGATTTCTTGCTCAATATTTCTAATTTCTCCATTGGTTTTTAATTCGGCAAACGTGAAAAATCCCTCTCCTAGTAAAGCGCTAATATTTCTGAGCATTTTTACTTCTTGAGGAGAATAACCAAAAATTATCTCAATATTTGGGCAGATAAAGGTGAAATTTCCGAGATCGTCAGTAATTAACACTGTATCGGAAATATTATTAAGAATTATTTGGTAGAGTTTTTCTGAGGAATTTAAATAAGGGTTTGCTTCTTCGATTTCTAGGTCTAAATCTTCTGACAACTTGGGACTAATATTTCTTTGCCCAACCTTATTATTAGAATTTTCCTGGCTGAAATTTCGATCGGAATTAAATTTTTGGTTAGGCATCATGTTACTCAGCTCCTATTTTTTGGTTGGATATGCTATTTTGGGGAAAAATTAAATTTTTCTAGCATAATTGGTTGAAAAAGTCGCAAAAATCTGGGAAATATGTTGACAATTATTGTCGAGGGAAAAAAAATAATGATGCTAAATTAATTAACTAAACTTTTCTGATGATGTTTGATTTCAATTTTACAAGTGAATTAAATCCTATTCAGCCAGTTTTTCTTCCCGGTTTATCACCAAGCTACTACTAGCAAAAAAAGTAAATTTTTCTCTCTTGTGAAAAATAACTGCTATAGTTTTCATTTTAGACAAATAATTAAGATTTTATTTAAAAATTTAATAATTATGAATTTATATTTTCTGAAGTTGATAATGTAAATATTTGTGAAAAAAATTAGGCGAGATTATTTGAGGGCGGACTGAATCTAGCCCGATCGCTGAAAATTGAAAAGGAACCTCAGCAAACCAGAAATCAGACCAAGGCAACCAGGGAAATTTTAGTTACAATTTGTAAAAGAGGGAACGGAAATCTCACTAAGAGCCAATCAAATAAGATTGCTAGAGTTGTCCCCCCAAACACTAAAAAAAGTTTATTGTTGTTTATCCCAGTAAAAAATATGGCAGTTGGTCAACAGACAATTTGGGAACGGTTCTTAAAACAAATCATCCGACCATTAATCGACGAAGATAAACTACGAGAATTTCACCAAAATACAGATTGGGAAACAGTAGAAGCTAACTTTAGCAACCCAAACCTAGATTATCCAGACTACTACAAATCCCAAAACTTCCACGGAGTCGAGAAAGGCTATCTTAATCCTGGCGCATCAGTATCCTACGATCCAATTACCCAATACGTTTTACCACCGAATGAAACCTGGATACGTCAAGGAGTAATCGAAGCGATCGCCGGACAACCTCGTCGTATACTTGACTTAGGCTGCGGTACGGGTTCGACGACAGTATTGCTCAAACAAGCATTTCCCGATGCAGAAGTCATCGGGCTAGACTTATCACCTTATATGTTGTTTATGGGCGATCGCAAAGCGCAACAACAAGGATTAGAAATCAAATGGGTACATGGTAACGCCGAAGCTACAGACTTGGAAGAAGCTTCCTTTGAGGTAGTGACAGCCTCATTGTTATTTCACGAAACCCCACCCGCAGTATCCAAAGCAATTTTGCGCGAAGCCTTCCGTTTGCTCAAGCCCGGAGGACAAGTTATTATTCTCGATGGCAATCAGAAAACTCTCAGACAAGTAAATTGGCTCTCAGAGATCTTTGAAGAACCCTACATCAAAGACTATGCTACTGATAGTGTCGAAGCTTGGCTGGGTGCAGCCAACTTCGAGGCGGTACAAACCAAAGATTGGTGGTGGCTAAATCAAATAACTACAGGGATCAAACCTACACCAGTCGTCGTCCATTACTCTCAATCTACCACTACATCAGAGAATGAGATTCAGGGGATGACCGCTCCCGCATTTTAAGATAAAAGCATGAGTTTAAAAGCAGTTCTGTTTAATTTCAACGGCGTAATTATTAAAGATGAGTCAATTCACCAGCAACTAATTGACGAAATTTTGCTGGCAGAAAACTTGCGTCCTAATCCTCAAGAATACTGGAAAGTCTGTTTAGGAAAAAGCGATCGCGCTTGTCTTCAGGAAATTCTCGCCCGTCGCGGACGAGTTGTCACCGAAGCCGAACTGACTAAACTAATGGAGAAAAAGGCGCAAGCTTACGTCAACCAAATCGAAGCTTTACCCGAAATACCCATTTATCCGGAAATACCAGAATTTCTCGCAAAAATTCAAGGGTTGGGACTGAAAATTGGCTTAGTTAGCGGGGCGATGAAGGCAGAAATAGAATTAGTTTGCGATCGCGCCCAAATCAAGCAATACTTCAATGTTATCGTCGCTGGCGATGAGATCCACCAAAGTAAACCCGATCCTTACTGTTATCTTTTTGCTATCGAACGTTTCAACCGCCAAGAACCTACTTTACAACTAAAGCCAGCGAACTGTTTAGCGATCGAAGATACACCAGCCGGAATTACCGCCGCTAAAAGTGCCGGAATGCAAGTCGTTGGTGTCGCCAATACTTATCCCTTTCATATGTTACAACGCCAAGCCAACTGGACAGTAGATTATCTTTCTGAGTTAGAACTAGAACGAGTCCAGCAGATTTATTCGGGAAACGCCACTTCCGTAGCTCCCAGCGAATGTTAAGATAGCAAATGACCTTGGGGAATTAGCTCAGTTGGTAGAGCGCTGCGATCGCACCGCAGAGGTCAGGGGTTCAAATCCCCTATTCTCCATTTTGTTTTTGTCTAGGGGCAGATAAGTTTTCATCTTCAATAACCAACGGATGGAATTTGATAGTTATAATTAGGTTTAGACATTCCCGTCCCTCAAGATCGATAATTATTTCTTGATTATCTCCTAAAAAACCTTTGATTTTTATGGACTTACTTCCTCAAAAGAAAAATATCCAAAAAAGCTACATTATCTGCTCTACAGGTCGTTCGGGAAGCACTCTTTTAGGTCGCTCGTTGGCACAATTGAAGTCTTGCGGTACTCCCGAAGAATATTTTCATTACAAAAGGCTTCAAGGCTTGGATTTGAAAGATAATCCTGATAAGTTTCTTGGTTACTGTAATTCGGTTTTGCAAGCAGGATTAACCTCTAATGGTGTGTTCGGAATCAAAATGCACTGGTGGCAAATGCAGGATTTTCTTAGATTAGCACGACAATCTCCTTTGTTTCAAGATAAACAAGATTTGGAAATCTTAAATTATTTTTTTCCTAATTTGAAATTTATCTATATTTGGCGAAAAGATCTGGTTGCACAAGCTGTCTCGACAACAATCGCACTGCAAACAGATGTCTGGGAACAAAGTAGTCAGAGTGAAACTACACAGCAAAAAGAAAATTTTTCGCTGAAATTTCAACCTCTAAAAATTTATCGTTGGGAACAAAAGTTTAAAGACCAAAATCGACGTTGGCGGGAGTTTTTTAGAGAAAATAATTTGGATTATTACGAGATTACTAACAAAAAACTGATCGGTTTTTTTGAAGAAGAAATTAGAAATATTGTTGCTTATTTAGGTGTTGATGAATCTTTGCTTCCTGACAAAATTGAAATGGCAACGAAAAGTCAATCTACTAAGATAAATAAGCAATTTATTCGCGATTATCGCAGGTTGCCTAAGTTGTTGCTGAAAATAGCTAACAAGATTGTTCGTCAGCTAAATTAATGATGACTTTTGATGATAATCTTTATTTAACCCTGAGTTAAGATTTCTTCGCTCCAGAATGATTAATTTTGAGCGAATGTAATATTTGATACAGATTTGTGAGAATACTTACTGGATTTTAGAGAAAAATGAGCTTTTTTATGTTTTATTAGCGATTTGTTTAAGCTTTGGTAACTCTTGTTGCATCTTGTATAATCTCGTCAAAGGCGATCGCGGGATCGGTTATTCTGGGATAGAGAACAAAAATCTTAAAAGATTATTAAGAATATGTTACTCTTGCTAGTAAGCAGAAAAAATCCTGTCTTGGCTAGTTTCGAGCAGCACCTTTGAGTTCTTCAACTACAGGAGACAAAATGACACCGACAATGTTACGTCAAATCTGGTCATTAGTAGAAAGCCAAAAATCATACATTCTCCTGAAGCAGGATGACGAAAGCTTGATTGATTGGCTAATTGGTCAACTGCAAAAGCAGCGATCGCTCAATCCAGACGAAATTCACTTGATGAATGATTATTTGCACGATAGGTTATCTCTGATCAAGGATTTAGTCCATCAGCCTTAGCCAGTTATCACTCCTTCCTTTTCCGCAAATACCAGCCAATATTTTCCCTCTTCAACTTAGGGCGATCGCACTTCTCTTCATTTAACTATCTTCGCGGCGATCGTCCTAGCTTTTTTGACTAAATGTAAAGAAAATAACAAAAATCTTGTCAAATTGACTCAATTATGTATCAAGAAAAACTCCAACTAGAGAAGACAAAACCGTGACAAAAGCAACTATCTAGAGTGTTATAACTTTATTAACTTGTTTACAGTTAATACAAATCAAGAAAATCTATGCACAAATGGAGTTCCCTACTGCTAGCCGTCACACTTTTAGTCGCTCCGCTATCGGCTTGCGGTAGTTCATCAGATACGACTTCAGGAGGCAACAGTCGTCTAGACGTTGTGAAAGGTCGTGGCGAACTGGTTTGTGGAGTAGATGGCAGCATTCCTGGATTCAGTTATCTAGATGAAAACGGCGAATACTCAGGACTAGACGTAGATATTTGTCGCGCTGTAGCTGCCGCTTTATTCGACGATCCGAACGCAGTCCAATTTCGGAACCTCGACTCAACAGAACGTTTTGAAGCCCTCAAAGGCGGCGAAGTCGATATGCTTTCGCGAAATACCACCTGGACAATTAGCCGCGATACAGCGATCGGCATGGAATTTGCACCCACAACTTTTTATGACGGTCAAGGGATGATGGTACGCACAGACAGCAATATTCAATCTTTAGAAGACTTTGAAGGAAAATCGATCTGCGTCGAAGCCGGAACCACTACCGAATTAAATTTAACCGATAATATGCGCGAATTAGGCGTTAACTTTGAACCCGTGACCTATCAACAAGCAGACCCCGCCTATGCAGCTTACGCTGAAGGTCGTTGTCAAGGGATGACCTCAGATAAATCTCAATTAATCGCCCGTCGCAGTACCCTACCCAACCCCGACGACCACATCCTTTTAGATATCACCATGTCTAAAGAACCCCTCGGACCCGTTACAGTCGATAACGACTCAGCTTGGTTTGATACCGTCAAATGGGTAACTTATGCTTTAGTAGAAGCCGAAGAATTAGGCATAACTCAAGAAAACTTAGCAGAAATGAAAGAAAGCCAAGACCCCACCATTAGGCGTTTTCTTGGTATCGAAGGTACTTTAGGTGAAGATATGGGACTACCTAACGATTTTGCCGCTCGTGTAGTCAATCATATCGGTAACTACGGTGAAGTTTACGATCGCAACCTCGGTGCAGATTCCCAATTTAATTTAGAACGCGGTTTAAATGACCTCTGGAAAAATGGCGGTTTGCTTTATTCTCCTCCCTTCCGTTAAATATTGGGGATTGGGTGTCAGTGAACAGTTACCAGGGAACAGTTAACAGTTAGCAGTTATCAGCGAATAGTTAGCAGTTTATCCTCACCCTCTCCTTTAACTTCTTAGTAAGTAATAACTAAATAATGACCGATCAAGAACAAAAAATTCCTCTTTGGCGAGACGATCGCTTCTGGCGCATTGCCGGACAAGTTATCGTAGTTATCGGTGTAATAGCTTTCTTCGGGATACTAGGTAGCAACCTAGTCCGCAATTTACAGCAAGCAGGAATCGGTTTTAGCTTTGAGTTTTTGGGTAATAACGCTTCTTTTGCGATTAGCGAAAGCGTAATTCCTTATAATCCTTCCCTAGACTCCTACAGTCGAGTTTTAATGGCTGGACTCCTCAACACGCTACGGATAGCAATTTCAGGAATTATTCTCACGACAATAGTGGGGATTTTTGCAGGAATAGCTCAATTTTCCGACAATTGGTTATTGCGCAAGCTGAGTGTAATTTATATCGAAATCGTCCGAAACACGCCTCTGCTACTGCAATTATTATTTTGGTACGCGATGTTCTTACAACTACCATCAGTTGAAGAAAAATTTGACCTAGCAGGGATAATCTTTCTAAGTAAGCGAGGAATTAACCTACCTTTTCCAGCTTCTCCCCAAATTTGGTTATGGTTAGCAGCATTGGTTGTCACTGCGATCGCGGCTTTTTTCCTCTGGCAATGGCGTACTAAAATTATTGTTGAGCAAGGTCAATCCGGTCAACCGCAGTTAATTACTTTGTGGCTAACAGTAATAACCGCGATCCTCATTATAGTCTTTGGTTTTGGTTGGCAAGCACCTCAATCCCCCGAACCAGGAACTATTGAAACTGGACTACGCTTATCGATTGAATTTACTTCCTTACTCATGGGATTAGTCTTCTATACTGGCGCTTTTATTGCCGAAATCGTCCGTGCTGGCATACAATCTGTACCCAAAGGGCAATGGGAAGCTGCACGTTCTTTAGGCTTAAAATCTGGCTTAGTCATGCGTCTAGTTGTCTTTCCTCAAGCCTTGCGGGTCATCATACCACCTTTAAATAGCCAATACCTCAACCTAGTCAAAAACTCCAGTTTAGCGATCGCTGTAGCCTATCCAGATCTTTATAATGTCGCGAATACTACATTCAACCAAACTGGACGAGTAATCCAAGTAATCTTAATTATTATGATTACCTATCTCTTGTTAAACCTAATTATATCTTTGCTTATGAATTTGCTGAACATCTCTGTACAGTTGAAAGAAAGATAAACCAGCCACCAATGACAACTGTAAATACTCAAAAACCCGATCTTTCTCCACCACCTGCAACCCAAACCAATCCTCTTACTTGGCTGCAAAAAAACCTCTTTAGCACCTGGTATAACAGTTTAATTACCCTAACTATTTTTGCTGTTTTTTTTCAATTTTTTAAAGGTTTTCTGACCTGGGCAACTACGCAAGCAAAATGGACTGTAATCCCCGCTAATTTATCCTTATTTTTTGTTGGCAGATTTCCCAAAGACGAATATTGGCGTTTGTGGCTAATTCTCGCAGTAATTATTTTCCTATCCGGATTAACTTGGGGAACTTTAGCCAGAAATAGTCCCAAATTATTTAGCATAAATAGTTTAATCGGTTTGACTGTAACTGGCTTAGTTATTTTAACTATAACTGGATTGATTGTCGTCTTACTACCAATCTCAATAACTTACCGCTTATTGTTATTAGCAATGGTAGTTTTCCTTGTAGTTACTGCTTGGGTAGGGAAACAAGTAGCTAAAAAAACACCTAATTTAGTTAATTGGCTTCCTTTAGCTTGGTTTCTCTCCTTTTTTATCGTCCTTTGGTTAATGACAGGTGGATTAATTCTCGACAACGTATCAACTAATGACTGGGGGGGATTACTCTTAACAGTATATATGGCAGTAGTAGGAATTGTTTTGTCTCTACCTTTTGGGATTTTATTAGCCCTAGGAAGACAAAGCACTTTACCAGTAATTTGTTGGCTTTGTAGATTATACATTGAAATAATTCGAGGCGTACCACTAATTACAATTTTATTTATGGGACAAGTCATGCTTCCCTTTTTCTTACCCGCAGACTGGCGACCAGACCGCGTATTAAGAGCTATAGTAGGTTTAACAATGTTTAGTGCTGCTTATTTAGCAGAAAATGTTCGGGGTGGTCTACAATCAATTCCTAGAGGACAATCAGAAGCAGCTAAAGCATTGGGATTGAATACACCTTTGACTTTAATTTTAATTGTTTTACCTCAAGCGATTAAGTCAGTGATTCCAGCAATTGTCGGTCAATTTATTGGTTTGTTCCAAGATACAACTTTACTCGCTATTGTGGGTTTGGTGGAGTTATTAGGAATTAGTCGTTCTATTTTAGCAAATCCTCGTTATATCGGTCGCTATGCTGAGGTTTATTTGTTTATTGGGGTTATTTATTGGCTAATTTGTTTTGCTATGTCTCAAGGAAGTAAACGTTTAGAAAGGCAGTTAAATATCGAGCGCAATTGAAATTAATTTTAGTTAAAATTGTTACATTAAGATGGAATTTAAGGATAAAATATGGTGTATAATTCTGCTTTAAAATCAATTAAAATATGTCGCAAAGACGCATTCGGCGGAGCCGTTCTCGCTTCGAGTAGGCGCAAAGTTTTTAGACCATAAATTTGCTCATGAATTAGAGTGGACGCTAAGAGGAATTGGGGATATTTTAAGTGTTTTTTCTAAAGTTGTTTGCGGATTTGTCTGACAATTTGGTGGATTAGTGTAGGCTGGTGATTTTAACTTAGCTGAAATATCTCGCAAAGGCTCATTCGGCAAAGCCGTTCTCATTCCCCGAAAGGGTTCTTAAAGAGTAGAGTAGACGCCAAGTTTTTTGCCCGGAATTAGAAGATTAGTTTTAACTTGGGAAAGGATGAATAAAAGGTAAATAAGAATTTAGTAAGGAGATTGAAGTGATGATTAATGAAAAACCAGCTACTCTAATTGAAGATGAATTTCCGGGAGAGGAAAGAGAAAAGGCGATTATTGCTAGTGAAGTTCATAAATGGTATGCAAGCAATAATTTTTATGTTTTGCGCGGTGTAAGCTTGTCAGTTAACCGAGGAGAAGTAGTAGTAATTATGGGACCTTCGGGTTCGGGAAAATCTACATTTATTCGGACATTTAATGCGTTAGAAGCTTATCAAAAAGGTCAAATAATTATTGATGGAATCGAACTTTCCCACGATTTGAAAAATATTGATGCAATTAGAAGAGAAGTGGGAATGGTATTTCAACAATTTAATTTATTCCCCCACATGACTGTGCTACAAAATGTGACTTTAGCACCGATTTGGGTACGTCGGTGGAAAAAGGCAGAAGCAGAGGCGATCGCGATGCAATTGCTGGAAAAAGTTGGTATCCTGGAACAAGCGAAAAAGTATCCGGGACAACTATCTGGGGGACAACAGCAAAGAGTGGCGATCGCGCGCGCTTTAGCGATGAAACCAAAAATTATGCTTTTTGACGAACCCACTTCCGCACTCGATCCCGAAATGGTAAGAGAAGTTTTGGATACTATGCGATCGCTAGCCGCAGAGGGAATGACTATGGTTTGTGTAAGTCATGAAGTGGGTTTCGCTCGTGAGGTGGCTGATAGGGTAGTATTAATGGCTGATGGGCTATTAGTGGAAGAAGCACCCCCAGAAGAATTTTTCAACAACCCAAAACACGATCGCACCCAACAATTTTTATCTCAAATTTTGTAGTTATTGGGGAATGGGGATTGGGGACCCTTGGATTGGTGACTGGGAATTAGGGATTGGGAATCAGTAGTTATCAGTTTATCCAGCAATTCCTCCTTGTCTCCCAAGTCTCCCCCCTCCTCATTGTCTTCCCCCTCTCCCAAGTCTCCCCCCTCTCTACTCTTCCTCCTCAAAGGGGGGAAAGTCTTGAGGTGGTATCGTATCTAAGGATTCCTCAGATTCATCCACAGGAGATTCGATCGCTGTTTTTGGAGAAGTGGTTTGAGGAGGTATTTTTTCCTTAGAGAGGAGATTAGAAACCAAGAAATAGCCAAAAAAAGCAGGTAAAGCAATCGTGAGAATACCAGCGATCGCTGTTAAGAAGGTTACGATCTTTGATGACAAGCCGTAGTAAGAACGATAAGGATCGAAAGGAAGATTTTCCGTATCGATCAAATCTCGCATCGCTATCAGTCGCTTAAAACGCACGCGGCGATCGTCAAGCTTTTCTAACAAAATCCAACCTGCTAAAGCTTCTTCTTGACAAAGTTGACGAAAAATAGCTGGATCGGCAAACAAATTACTACTCGATCGCACAATTTTAAATTCCCAACCTACCAAACGCAGATCTGAGTCAGGAGAGTCAATATTATCCAGCGATCGCGGGTTAGTAAGAGTCGGCTGTGGAGATTCAAAGCAAGTCAAAGTTTCTTCCTCCGGATCTTGTTGACGAGAAAATAACTGCGGTTGTAAGGTAGCAAGTTTGTTAAAGACAGAATGCAGCCATTGATTCGCCTCAGCAGTGCGATTACCCAAACTATTAAACAGCCAATGACTCATCTTAACCATTAACAGGCAAATAACCTTCAATTAAAAAATCTGGTTCTACAGAGTGCAGAGTCAACCTTGACAACTGTAAAGCTTGGGTCATTTTTTCCAGCCCTAAATCTCCTACTGGCGAAGGAGCAACCTTACCGCCAACAATTTTCGGAGCAACAAAAGCCATAACTTTTTGCACTGCGCCAGCCGCGATCGCGCTAGCTGCTAAAGTACCCCCACATTCCCATAACACGCTAGAAAGTTGTCGTTCGTACAAGTATTTCATCACCTCACCTGGTGTTAAAGGTGTTAACTCCACTACCTCCACACCCTTTTTCCGCAAAGCCTGTTGCAAATCCGGATTAATACCTGTTTCCGTCAACAGTAAAGTTGGCGCTTCATCAACAGAAAACAAATAAGAATCAACAGGTAAATCTAAACTACGACTCATAACTACTCGTAAAGGATTGCGAGCATTACTATCATGAGTAGTCAAATGAGGATTATCCAAGCGTACCGTATTACCGCCCACGATGACCGCATCCGAAGCCGCTCGTAACTGATGCACCCGATGACGTGCTTTTTCACCAGTCACCCAAGCACTATGACCAGTATTAGTAGCAATTTTGCCATCTAAAGTCATCGCGTACTTTAAAATACCAAACGGACGCTGGTAGAGGACTCGATGGATAAAAGCTTCATTTAACTTCTGACAAATTTCTGATTCCACCCCAACCACAACTTCAATCCCTGCTGCCCTTAGCCGCTCAATGCCACCCCCAGAAACACGAGGATCGGGGTCTACCATGCCGACAACCACTTTCGCCACTCCAGCCGCAATTAAAGCCTCAGTACAAGGTGGAGTTCTACCATAGTGATTGCAAGGTTCTAAACTCACATAAACCGTTGCTGCGCGAGCCAACTCACCAGCATCTTGCAGAGCAAAAACTTCCGCATGAGGTTGACCTGCTTGGGGATGAAATCCTTCGCCAACAATTTTACCGTCTTGGACAACCACAGCACCCACCAAAGGATTAGGAGAAGTTTTTCCCAAGCCCAGACGAGCTAGTTCGACACACCGTAGCATCATTTGGCGGTCAAAAGAAGCGATCGCTTTGTTCTCAGTCGTCATTAGTCTGAGTATCCTTTGTTTAATTATTCCTACAGCCGCACCAACCTGCGTATCTACTAATTGCCACCTTACAGGTAGATGAATGTAAAAGTAACCTTCAACGGTTCAACTACACAAGCGATCGCTACACCAACAAAAATTGACTAGACTATTGCTCGAAAGCTTTCATTCGTTGCCACCAGAGATTGAGAGGATAATAAATTACTGGAGCCCAAAGACTACTAAGAATTGCTGAAGAAAGAGCAATACGTTGATGAAAACTCCAAACTTCAGCCAACTCTCGCAACCCAACTAAAATATGCTGAAACGCAGTAAGAGTTTCGGCTAAAATCGCCATGCCAAAAACAATCAAGGCGATCGAAATAAAATCTTCTTGAATATACTTTTGCTTTTTGATACAAGCAGTCAGTATTCCCACCACAGCCAAACTGAGAGCATGAGAAGGCAGATAAGAGATGCTATCTCCAATCAATCCCGAAGTCATCCCATCTTGAATTAATCCCAAAGCCAAACCCGCGATCGCACCCTGAAAAACTGTCCGCTTGACACTCCACGCTACTACCCAAATTAGCAACCAATGAGGTCCAATACCTAGCAATGCTGTCCCTGGCATCCTAGTTAGCAAAAACATTGTACACAAGATAACTGAACCAATCGTCACCGCCCAATTAACGATTTCGCGTCCAAGGGGAGATAACTGAGAAATTTTAATCACTTTCGAGCCTCACCAATCAGCAACTCAAGTCGAGGGAAGAAATAAATTTGACTATTAATAACTATTTTTTTTGAAAGGGATGCACAACAACCTGCTCTAGTTGACCCATTGGTGCTGTTAACTCAATAACTGCTTCTGGAGCAGGACTTTTATCAAGATTAACTGACTTTACCCGTCCCACTGTCAAACCTGGATGAAATAACTTACTCACTTGCGAAGTGACAACTTTATCACCTTCTTTGACATCAGGAACTTTCTCGTAGAACTCCATAATTGCCAATTCTGAACCTTCACCCCGAAGATAACCGAGATGATTACTGCGGCTAATTTTCACTCCTACTTGGCTGGAAGGGTCAGTTAGCAACAACACGCGACTGGTGTGAGCCGTCACGCTAATTACCCTACCTACCGCACCACCAATTCCTGTGACCACAAAACCAACTTCAATGCCATCGGCACTACCTCGACCTAGGGTAACTTGTTGCCACCAATTGTCTGCACTACGTCCGACAATTGGTGCGACAATCGTTGGCTGTTTTTGCTTTTTCACATAACCGAGTAGTTCTTTTAACTCCTGATTTTGCTTTTCTAGTTCAATTAATTGGCTTTGTAGTTCCTGGTTACGAGCATCAATTAATTGCTCTTCTCGCGTTTGACCGACTTGAAAAGGACCGACAAGCCACTGGTAAATTTCTAAGATCGGTGTGCCATGAGTTTGACGAATTAACCATGCCGAACCAACGATTACTCCTGTCCAGATTACTCGCGATCCATGCCGATCCCACCAGCGACGCATTATAAACATAACTTTGCTGTTTGTTATTTCTTGTCAACAGTTTTTTGTCAAAAATCTTTTTGAGGTTTTTGTCAGCATAAATGAGTAGATTAAACTACTTATTTTTAACTAGCTACTAAAGTTGGCAGAGTTTGCTGGAAAAATTAAGTTTGCTACGGCTAGCTGACAAAGATTATTTGTCATGCTGTTGTTTGCGAAACCTGATTGTTAACTCAACTCAATATTCGAGTAGAAATCACAGCCTTGAACGCTGCCAACTAATTTTAATCTCTCTAATTCTACATACTACGAGAACGTCCGCTAAAAACTCGCTCTAGTTGCTTGAAGTTTTCGAGAACGCGACCCGTTCCTAAAACTACACAGCTTAGAGGATCTGCTGCCACATGAGTTACTATACCCGTTTCGTGGCTGATTAATGTATCTAGCCCTTTGAGTAAAGCTCCGCCTCCAGCTAGCATGATCCCGCGATCGATTATATCTGCTGCTAATTCCGGAGGAGTTCTTTCTAAAGTTCGTTTGACGGCATCAACGATTACTGAAAGGGGTTCGGACATACTTTCGCGAATTTCTGGTCCCTTGATTGTGACTGTTCGCGGTAAGCCAGAAAGCAAGTGCAAACCTCGTACTTCCATCGTTGTTTCGTCATCGTCATGAGTTGGATAAGCCGAACCAACTTGAATTTTAATTTCCTCGGCGGTACGTTCTCCAATTACTAGGTTATGAACTTTTTTCATATATTGAGTAATGGATTCGCTTAACTCGTCTCCGGCAACCCGCACTGACTCGCTGAGAACTGTTCCCTGTAAACTCAGCACGGCTACCTCGGTAGTTCCGCCACCGATGTCGATAATCATGTTTCCTGTTGGTTCTGCTACTGGTAGCCCGGCGCCAATTGCTGCTGCTACTGGTTCGTCGATGAGGTAAACATCTCTGGCTCCCGCTTGAGAGGCTGCTTCCATTACTGCTCGACGTTCTACACCTGTGACACCACTGGGAATGCCAATGACGATGCGAGGTGAGACTAAAGCTCTGCCTTCATGAACTCGCTGGATGAAGTGCTTGAGCATTAGCTCTGCTGTATCAAAGTCTGCAATTACACCATCACGTAGGGGGCGCAAGGCGACTACATTGCCAGGAGTTCTTCCCAGCATTTTCTTTGCGTCTTCGCCGACAGCTAAAGGAACTTTTTCGTCTTGGTCGATCGCGACTACTGAAGGTTCCTGGAGAACAATACCTTTGCCGGATACATATACTAAGGTATTGGCGGTACCTAGGTCGATGCCCATGTCCCGCGAAAGGGAAAACCGACTAAAAAAACCCACTCGTTTCTACGCCCCCAAAGTGAAATGCTGCTGTGTGTTACTGAAATTTAAACGAATTGTAACCGATGTGGATTTTATTATGTTTTCTATCCTGCGTCTAGTCACGTAGGGTAATTCCTAGTTGAAAATTGTCTCTGTATAAGCTTTGACTATGGATTCGGGCTTTTGTCTGTTGCTTCCGGAGAAATTGGCGATTGGTGCAGTAGCGTTAGGATCGCTCGCTTTTTGTTTTTGTTCCTTGTCTACCGTAATTTTGGTGAAAGCGAGTAGCTTACAATTAGCTATACTAAATTTTAGTCGTTTTTGAGTACTCTTGTATCAAGAAGAATCGCTATGAGTATTAATCTCGTTCATTTAGTGGGTCGTGCTGGTACTGAACCGGACATCAAATATTTTGATAGTGCTAAGATTTTGTGTACTTTCCCGCTAGCTGTGGATCGTCGCACCAGAAAGGACGATCGCCCAGATTGGTTTAATTTGGAAATTTGGGGGAGAACGGCGGAAATTGCTAAAGATTACGTGCGTAAAGGTAGTTTAGTTGGCATCCAAGGCTCGCTAAAAATAGATACTTGGACAGATCGCAATACGGGGATGCTCCGCTCGAAACCGATAATTAAAGTAGATCGATTGGATTTACTCGGTTCCAAGCGGGATAATGAGTCAAACGGGATGAATGGCTACAGTCAAAGCGATTACGATTATTAAGGCTAGTAGCTAATTTGTAAGGTGACAGAAGCTCTAACGGTTTGTTCGCCACCAACGATCGCCGTACTCTCGTCACCAGCTACTCTCGAAAAACTAGCTACAGGCTGAGGTATTGGCGGTACACCTGCACCGTTAATCTGAATGCCAACAATCTCTTCACGAGTCAAATTTAAGGCGTTCAAGACTGTATCTGCTTGTGCTTGAGCGTCTTGGGTAGCTTCGCGTAAAGCTTCTTTTTGGGCGGCAGCGATCGCGTTGTCATTGGCGGTAAAATTAATCCCATCGATCCGAGTTGCACCTATTTCGACGGCTTCGTCGAGTAATTGCCCTGCTTGTTCGGTACTGATGCGAAAACTAACAATATTTGTGCCAATATAGCCAATCAGTCTGCGCTGATTATCTCGATAATCGTAATTTGGTCGTAACTGAATGCCAGTAGTTTGTAGCTGTTCTACATTCCGATCTTGCAAAAATTCTACCAATGCTGACGAACGTCTGGCAACTTCTTGCTGAACTGCTGTTGCTGTTTCTCTTTGCACTTCAACTCCTAGCTGCACTTGTGCTAAAGTCGCGGGAATCTCCGTTTTCCCTTGTCCGGTAACTGTTAGAGTTCGGAGCATTCTTTCTTGTGCAGAGGCGTTCATCGGTGACACTAAACTACTAAAGAGACTAAAACTAACAGCAAGGATTGATAACTGTGCCATTTTTGGCAACCGAGGTACAGGGGATAAATTCATTAAAGTTCTACTCCTCCACGAAAAATTTGCACCAGTCGATTGTTAATTTGACACGGCAAACCAGTAAATGTGTTCCTAGTTACCGTTTTCGCAACCGACAATTAAAGACGCCACCGGACGCGATCGCTGCTGGGGTAAAATTAATCTGCCCCTGAACTTGAAAATGCCAAATTTTACCTCGGATGACTTTAATTTTAACTAACGATGACGGGATCGATGCTCCTGGTATCCAAGCGCTGCAAAAGGCTGTAGCAGGTAAAGGCGTTATTGTCGCTCCCAAGAAACCTTTATCCGGTTGCGGACATCGAGTTACTACCCGCCGTCCTATTCACCTTCTCCAACGCTCTCTTCACGAGTATGCTGTTGAGGGAACTCCTGCTGATTGTACTCGAATTGCTTTAACACAAATATCTAATAATGTCAAGTGGGTACTGTCGGGGATCAACGCAGGCGGCAATTTAGGGGTAGATGTTTATATTTCCGGGACAGTAGCGGCGGTTCGAGAGGCTGCAATTCATGGAATTGGGGGAATTGCTGTTTCCCATTGGATTAAAAGACCTTTACTCATTGATTGGGATTTAGCGACGCGCTGGACAGCTAAAGTGTTAACAGAGTTATTTGAGCGTCCTTTGTCGCCGAAAAGCTTTTGGAACGTCAATTTACCTCATTTAACACCAAATTCACCCGATCCGGAAATTATCTTTTGCGAACCCAGTAATGAGCCTCTACCCGTTAATTATCGCATGGAAGGCGATTTATATTACTACCAAGGAGTATATTCCCGACGAGCGCGATCGCCCGGTAGTGACGTTGATGTCTGTTTCTCTGGTAACATTGCTATAACTCAAATTCAGGTTTGAGGGGATTGGGGATTAGGGATTGGGGACTAATAACTGGTAACTGATAACTGGTAACTGATAACTGCTAACTGTTCACTACTAACTGATAAAAATTATGCGAATTTTAATTATGGGAGGAACCCGTTTCATCGGGGTTTACTTAACAAAAATTTTGGTAAAACAGGGACATGATGTGGTACTGTTCAATCGCGGTAACAAGCCTGCGCCGGTAGAAAATGTAGCGCAAATTCATGGCGATCGCAAAAATCCTGCTCAACTGAAAGAAAAGCTGACAAATGAAAAATTTGACGCAATTTTTGACAATAATGGTCGTGAATTAAGCGATACCCAACCATTAGCAGAAATGTTTAAAGATTCGGTAAAACATTTCGTTTATGTTAGTTCCGCAGGTGTTTATCTGAAGTCTGATGAAATGCCACATCAAGAAGGTGATGCAGTCGATCCTAATAGTCGTCACAAAGGCAAATACGAAACCGAAACTTACTTAGCCAAAATAGGTTTACCTTGGACTTCAATTCGCCCTACTTATATTTACGGTCCAGAAAATTATAACGATTTAGAAGCTTGGTTTTTCGATCGCATTGTAAGAGATCGTCCTATTCCAATTCCTGGTAATGGACTACACTTAACTCAACTCGGTCATGTCAAAGATTTAGCATCAGCAATGGCGGCGGTTTTAGGTAACGAAAAAGCGAAAGGACAAGTTTATAATATTTCTGGGGAAAGATACGTTACTTTTGCTGGTTTAGCTCGTCTTTGCGCTCAAGCTGCGGGGAAATCAAGCGATAATCTTAAGTTAGTACATTACGATCCCAAACAGTTTGATTTTGGTAAACGGAAAGCTTTTCCTCTGCGTCTCCAACACTTTTTTGCTGACGTTAACAAAGCAAAAATTGACTTAAATTGGCAACCTGAATTTGATTTACTTTCTGGCTTAAAAGATTCATTTCAAAATGATTATTTGGCTTCAGGAAGAGATCAAAAAGAAGTCGATTTTTCTCTTGACGATGAGATTCTCCAAGCTAGATGATTAGCTAATAATTTTTTCCAGGAAAAAGATTTAGTTAACTCAGGTAAATCTCCCGTTATAGCTCATTAGAGCTTAACGGAAGAGATTCAATTTAAAATTATTTTTTCGACAGTAGAGAAAAAGCCGATCGAGATGAACTTGAATTGAGCAAACGCAGACCATTTAAAGTAACTAAAAGAGTAGAACCTTCATGTCCAATTACTCCCAAAGGTAAGTTAATATTACCCGTTAAGTTAGCTACCAAAAGCAAGAAGATAAACGAGAGCGCAAAAGTAATATTTTGTTTGATAATACGATTAGCCCGACGACCAAGGGCGATCGCGTGGGATAATTTCTCTAAGTTAGCCGACATTAAGACAATATCTGCGCTTTCTAAGGCTACATCGGTAGCTGCACCTCCCATTGCTATTCCTACGGTAGCCGCAGCTAAAGCGGGAGCATCATTAATTCCATCTCCTACCATTGCTACATTGTGGTACTTTTGCTGTAAGTTTTGAATAACTGTGAGTTTGTCTTCTGGTAACAATTGGGCGTAAACTCGATCTAAATTCAGAACTTGAGCTACACTTTCGGCTGTATGGGGATTATCTCCTGTAAGCATGACAGTGGCTTCGATGTCAAGTTCTTTTAAACTAGCAATTAAGCTTGCTGCTCGATCTCGCAGAGTATCCGCAACAGCAATAATCCCAATAATTTCTGTAGCTAAACTCACCCAAACCACAGTTTTACCTGCGGTTTCCAAAGCATGACTAATTTCCTTTAATTCCGCAGAGCAAGGGAGATTGCTAACTTTACCCACAGTAACTCTTTCTCCTGCCACTTCGCCGATAATATCTCGACCAGTTCGCGCTTGTATATTCGTCGCAGCTTCCCAGGACAAATTTGCTTGCTTTGCTGCTTGAATAATAGCTTCACCGATGGGGTGTTCCGAACCAGATTCGATCGCCGCAGCTAATTGTAACACCTCATTGCGAGAACGCTTTGCGGTAGGAATAATCTCGACTACTTCTAATTTTCCTTGAGTGAGAGTACCTGTTTTGTCAAAAGCGATCGCGTTTACCTGACCAATTTTCTCTAATTGCGCCCCATTTTTAAATAAAATTCCCTGTTTTGCTCCAGAAGCGATCCCTGAGAGTAAAGTTGGCATAATTGATGCCATTAAAGCACAAGGAGAAGCCACCACCAGAAAGATTAAGGTTCGATAAATCGTGGTTTCCCAGTCCCAACCGAAGAGGAAAGGAGGTAAAATTCCTAAAATCACGCCGAGTAAGATGATTACCTTCGCATAACCTCGCTCAAAACGTTCGACAAATTGCTGAGAAGGAGGTGCTTGGGTTTGCGCTTGTTCAACCAGACGAATTACTCTTTGAATTAAACTACTTTCCGGTGGTTGATGAACTCTCAGTCGTAAGACTCCATTACCGTTAAGAGTACCCGCAAAAACTTCGTCACCGCTCGTTTTATCCACAGGTACAGATTCTCCAGTAATCGGCGCTTGATTGACTGTGGTTTCTCCTTCTAAAATAATTCCATCGATGGGAATCATTTCTCCAGGCTTGACTAAAACCAAATCTCCGACTTGTAAGTGAGCGAGATCGACTTTTCTTTCTTCACCATTGTCGATTACTCTGGCTGTATCGGGAGTAACCGCCATCAGCGAGCGAATATTATGCTCTGTGCGTTGCATAGCAAAAGTTTCTAAAGCACCACTAATGGCAAAAA
This sequence comes from Oscillatoria salina IIICB1, assembly GCF_020144665.1. Classification (NCBI taxonomy): domain Bacteria; kingdom Bacillati; phylum Cyanobacteriota; class Cyanophyceae; order Oscillatoriales; family Oscillatoriaceae; genus Oscillatoria; species Oscillatoria salina. The sequence goes on from NZ_JAAHBQ010000069.1 coordinate 28,698, forward strand.
TTAGAATGAGAACTGCACCATCGATAATTAGGTGATATTCTCGTTCCCAAAGCCCTAGACTAGCTGCCCCTAGCGCTGCGACAATCATCAGTAAGTCTACATCTAGCTCTTTTTCTTTCCAGAGAGTCGTAAGTCCTTCTTTGGTGCTTTCATAACCACCGATTACATAAGCGGCTGACAAAATTAATAAAGCAAAACCGATCCAATTGAGAGAAAGAGTAAGCCAACCGAAGAGAATTAAAATGCCACAAGTCGCCGCAGCATAAGCATCAGAGTATTTTTGAAATGTTTTCGTGAAACTAAGTTGAGCCATTGCCAATCAAATCTAACAATTGACTCAGGCTACACTTTGACATTAGTGTTAAGGTCAACATGAGTAAGGAATATTTAACAATTAAACAAGTTACAGAAAAAGTGGGTAACGGTTTAACTCCCAGGATGGTACGCTACTATCACCAGATTGGTTTATTACCGGAAGCGAGGCGATCGCCAAGTAACTATCGCCTCTATACTGAATCTCACGTGCAACAATTACGGCGAATAGTTGCTCTCAAGCAACAAGGATTTCAACTCGAACATATCCGCAAACTTTTGCAAGCTGAAGCTTTACCAAGCGCAAACAAAGCTTTACTTCCTCAACTGCAAGAGCAATATCAGCTTATCATTGAGCAAATTGTCAAACTGCGACAAACTGCATCTGCTTTAGAAGGGTTGCTAGGGCGGGACAATCTTTGTCAAAATGTTCAAACTGAAGCGATCGCGCAATTTAATCTTTCGCAAGTGGCATCGTTTTGGGATACTTTTGATACGGCGGTAACTGCACACCCGGAATCTTTCCCTGAATCTTTACAGTATTTATTACCCGACTTATCAAATCGCTCGGAAATTGAAGCAGATTTACTCTCGAAGCTGGTACTAGCTTGTGGTGATGTGAGTTTGATTAATTTTGTCCAAATTAGTAAAAAAGCGATCGCGGCTGCGAGAATGGCGCTTAAATCTGGTTGTCAAGTGGTTGGTGATGTACCCGCGATCGCGGCTGCTTGCGATCGCCCTCGCTTGGCTCATCTCGGCTGTCAACTAACAACTTTGATCGATAATCCTCATATTACCGATGCCGCAGAAGCAGAGCAAGAGTTTTGGCATTTTGAAACTCGGCAAAAAGTTTTGTCAGAGTTAACTGAGGGCTGTATTCTGGTAATCGGTTATGCTCCTTCGGTATTAATTTCTGTCTGTCGAGCGATTGAACGCGATCGCTTAAATCCTGCTTTAATTATTGGTATGCCGATTGGTTTTAGTCATGCACCAGCCGCTAAACGTCTTTTGATGCGCTCTGGTATCCCTTTTATTACCACAGTTAACTCTTTCGGTGGTGGTTTATTAGCGGCAACTTCTCTGAATACACTCGCTCAATCTCTGATCGATAAACCAGATTGTCATTGTTATCTCAGTTGAGCAATTCCAGAAAAGTTCTTAACCTCTTCCCTATTTAAATCTTTGTGTAAATGCGTGCCAATTGAAATACTTTTCATTCGCTAACTTTTGCTTGGGAAACTTTGGGTTTTGCTGGTAAAACATAAATTAAACCAGAAATTAGCGTTAAAGCCACAGAAACCCAAAAAGCAATCAGAGAAGGACTATCCCAAACTGGAGGTAAAGGAGCAATTAAAAGCGCGATCGCTATAATCTGAGAAACTGTTTTCAGTTTACCCCAAATATTAGCACCTTTTACCACTCCACCACTTAATTTTGGATCGACACGCCAACCCGCGATCGTTAATTCTCTGCCTAAAATCAAAAATACTCCCCAAGCGGGAATTTGACCTAACTCAATTAATGCTAAAAGTGGCGTTAATACTAACAACTTATCTACCAATGGATCGAGAAATTTACCTAGATCGGTCACTTGATTAAGTTTACGAGCCAAATACCCATCTAACCAATCTGTTCCCGCAGCCACAATAAAAATACTGCAACAAATCCACCTAGTTTGGGGTGTCGGATTATGCAAACCATATAACAGAAAAGGAACTCCCAAAAGACGGGAAAATGTTATCCAGGTTGGTAAATTCATTGTTATTTGTCAGGTTTTTCTTTTGTTTTTTGCTAACTATAATTTATTATATCTTATCATTGTTGTGAGCGCTTTAACAGTTTTTTACTAAACTTGAATAATCTAACTTGTTCGTAGTCAGTTATTGAGGTTGACTGAAAGAGGACTAAAGTCCTCACTACGAACTGGAATAACTTGTTCGTAGTCAGCGCTTTAGCGCTGCTGAAATAAGAACTTATATAATCTAACTTGTTTGTAGTCAGCTATTGAGATTAACTGAAAGAGGACTAAACTCCTCACTACGAACTGGAATAACTTGTTCGTAGTCAGCGCTTTAGCGCTGCTGAAATAAGAAGAACTGGAATAATTTGTTTGTAGTCAGCGCTTTAGCGCTGCTGAAATAAGAACTTATATAATCTAACTTGTTTGTAGTCAGCTATTGAGATTAACTGAAAGAGGACTAAAGTCCTCACTACGAACTGGAATAACTTGTTCGTAGTCAGCGCTTTAGCGCTGCTGAAATAAGAAGAACTTGAATAATCTAACTTGTTTGTAGTCAGCTATTGAGGTTGACTGAAAGAGGACTAAAGTCCTCACTACGAACTTGAATAATCTAACTTGTTCGTAGTCAGCGCTTTAGCGCTGCTGAAATAAGAACTTGAATAATCTAACTTGTTTGTAGTCAGCTATTGAGATTAACTGAAAGAGGACTAAAGTCCTCACTACGAACTTGAATAACTTGTTCGTAGTCAGCGCTTTAGCGCTGCTGAAATAAGAAGAACTTGAATAATCTAACTTGTTTGTAGTCA
>NZ_JAAHBQ010000070.1 GCF_020144665.1 Oscillatoria salina IIICB1
AACGGGTAATGTTCGCTTCGCCAATGTTTTCGTAGCTTGAAGATAGCTAACCGCACTTCCTTAACCCACTACAGATGTTTAACGGTTAGCGACAGAGCCAAGAACTAGCGACGCATTCTTGGGTGTCATGACTCGCGAAAACGTAGATCTCGAATATCTGAGGCTGGTCATGTTGTGGCTTGCATCCCGCAAGGGAGAGTCGGGCAGTTTACAAGCCCCTGCCTTTAGGCATGGGGTTCATGACTCATATCGCTAATCTTCCTGCTGCACCCCCAATGCTGGCAGGTAAACCCAGTATAAGCGTATAGCGCAACCACAGAAACCAAGGATCGCTTAAACTAAGTCGTTGGAAAAACCATAGCATAAGTGCCGAAGCTAATAAGGAAATTAAATAACAAAAAACCGTTTCTCCCAAAGGTGTTTGGAAATAACCTCGCTGCTGATAGCGTTTTTCTTGATTAATAAAACCCGCAGCAAAGACAATGCAATAAGAAATTAGTAAAGATGAGGCAATAATTACTAATAGCCGAGGTGGTGAGGAAGCAGCCGCCAGTACGGAAACTTCGTCTGTTGGCGCAATATTAAAAGCTATAATCATTGCACCAATTAAAGTTGCATTTAGATCGGCTAAACTTTCGTTAATGTTAATGATAGTTTTTTGAGTAATCTTAATTGTGATGTTTATATCTTCTTGCTGAGTTGATTCTGTTGGTTCGCCACTCAACATTACTCTTGCTAAAGCTACACCAAGAGAAAAAGGTACACTTTCAAAGATAATTTTCCCGATAATTTCGTCTAAGGATGTTTGGAAAGTAATTCTGTTGAGTAATGCCAAAATAAAAGTCGCGCAGAGAATACCGATTCCTAATGCTTCAACACTTTCTGCGGCTGCGTCAGTCAGGGAATCGCGTTTATTTTTCCGAAAGCCTTCGATGCGATTTAGTAACAAAACTACAACGTAAGTAACGATGAGAATAATCAGCAACAAAGGTGGTTCGACAAAAGAACCAATCCACCAAACCTCCATTGTATAAAGTAGAGGAATACCAAATAAAAAGCCACCGGAAGCGCCGCGAAGTAAATCTTGTCGTTCCTCTCTCCAGTTGTTACCTCGTTGATATTTACGGATGCGTTTGACCATTGAGGAAAATGTAGGGAAATGATGATAATATAGCCTATAATATCAGAAGAATGTGGTTAATATTTCTTGCTTAAGAGAGAATTTGTCAACCTCAAAACAACTTTTATTCTCTCTGGGTTTTTAGGCAGAGATTTACCTAGATATTAATCGGCATCCTTTTCGTGTTAATACCATTTCTCAATGTCACAAGAAAGTTAACCAAATTTATCTAAATTAGCCCGTCTCGACGGGCTAATCTTAAGAGAATCGATCCCGATCGCCGCTCATCCCGTATACTGTTTAAGCACTAAAGTATCTAGCTGCGGGATGATATGCGACGATCGCTGTGGTAGATTGTTCGGGATACAGTTGTTCGCTTTCGTCCATATAGAGGTTGATGCGATCGCCTTCTAACAATTCCAGCAGTTTATACTGGTCTTGGATGTTGGGACAAGCGGGATAGCCGAAACTATATCTCGAACCTTGATATCTTTGCGCTAAAACATCGCGAATTGTCTCTGGTTCTTGGTCTTGATATCCTAACTCACAGCGTATTTTAGCATGAGTCCATTCGGCTAATGCTTCTGCCATTTGGACACTTAAACCGTGGAAATACAAGTAATCGGTATATTTATCCGACTCGAACAACTCTTTTGCATATTCAGTGGCTATTTTCCCGACAGTAACTGCTTGCATGGGAAAGACATCAATTATTCCTGATTCCTTGGTTGCATAATAATCAGCGATACAGTAACGTCGTCCTGATTTTTGCCGAGGAAAATCAAATTTGGCAATTGCTTCTACACCTTCAGAAATTTTATTTTGTTCCTGAATTATTTGCGGATTATAAAGATATAAAGAATTACCTGACCCTTGACAGGGAAAATACCCATAAATTACTTGCGGCTGCAACAAATTCTCGGCAATAATTCGCTGTTTCCATTCCTGCAAAATTGGTTGTACTTCAGCTTCCAGAAACTCGTCATATTCTTCCCTGGACTGTCCTTTGGGTTTGCGGAATTGCCACTGTCCCACAAATAAAGCTTGTAAGTCAAGATACCAGAAAACTTCTTCTAAAGATATCTCTTCGGGAGAGATAATTTTTGTCCCCCAAAATGGCGGTTGCGGACGTTCGATTTCTAAACTTACGGCTTCAGAACGTTGCGTGTCTATTTCGCGATCTTCTACCTGTTTAATTTCTGTCGATTTTTCTTCAATAGATGCAACTGAATGCCCATTTTCTGATTTTTTTTGTGCTGATTTGTGTCCATTTTGTGTTTCATCTACCTCATCCAAAAATCCTTGCAAATCATTCCAATTATTAACAGCCTTGGCTGGCATTAATTTATCCATAAAATGCAAGTCAGTAAAGGCATCTTTGCCGTAAATTACGCGACCTTGATAAGTATTTTGACAATCCTCATTGACAAATTTCGGCGTTAATGCTGCACCACCTAAAATTACCGGAACGCTAATTCCACGCTGATTAAATGTGTCTAAATTTTCCTTCATAAACGCCGTCGATTTCACCAGCAAACCACTCATTGCAATACAATCTGCTTGATGTTCTTCGTATGCTTGAATGATATTTTCAACTGGTTGCTTGATCCCCAGATTAACTACTTTGTAACCGTTATTGGTTAAGATAATATCAACCAAGTTTTTGCCAATGTCGTGAACGTCGCCTTTAACTGTAGCAATTACTACCGTACCTTTAGCATTACCACTACTTTCATCCTTATCCATGAAAGGTTCCAAAAAGGCAACGGCTGCTTTCATAGTTTCGGCTGATTGTAAGACAAAAGGCAACTGCATTTGTCCGGAACCAAATAACTCCCCAACTACCTTCATTCCATCTAATAAAAAGGTATTAATTATCTCTAAAGGAGGATGTGTTTCCAATGCCTTTTGCAGTTGTTCTTCTAAGCCAATTCGCTCACCATCAATGATATGTTGTTTCAGCCGTTCTTCTACAGGGAGATTTTCCGCGATCGCGCCAGTTCTTTTCGTGGTCTTACCCTGAAACAGTGTGGTAAGCTCGGTTAAGGGATCGAAAGTACAAACATTTCCCTCGTACTCTCTTTGATCGTTAATTAATTTGCGACAAATTTCTTGATGTTCTGGGTCAATTTTTGCCAGTGGTAAAATCTTACTTGCACTCACAATTGCCGCATCTAAACCTACCTGCATTGCTTCATGCAAAAATACCGAATTTAGCACTTGACGCGCCGCCGGATTTAAGCCAAAAGAAATATTAGAAACACCTAACAAAATATGACAGTCAGGTAACTCTTCGCGAATCCTACGAATAGATTCAATTGTCGCCTTTCCATTCGCGCGATCTTCCTCAATTCCGGTTGAAATTGGCAAAGCTAAAGGGTCAAAAAATAACTCATAAGGTGGTATCCCATATTCTAACGCTGCTTGATAAGCCCGTTGCGCGATCGCAAATTTTTTATCCGCAGTTCGCGCCATTCCGTCTTCATCAATTGTCCCCACAACGACACCCGCACCGTATTTTTTCGCTAATTCTAATACTTGATAAAAACGCGGTTCGCCGTCTTCATAATTAGTAGAATTGAGGATACATTTACCACCCGCAACCTTTAAACCCGCCTCCATTTTTTCCCACTCAGTTGAGTCGAGCATGAGCGGTAAAGTAACATTATTTACTAAGCGAGAAACTAACTCGTGCATATCACGCACGCCGTCTCTACCAACATAATCTACGTTAACATCAAGAACGTGCGCCCCTTCTTTCACTTGAGCTTTTGCGAGGGAAACTAAACCATCCCAATCTTCATTATTTAACAAAGTGCGACACTTTTTCGAGCCACTCGCATTCAATCTTTCACCAATAATTAAAAACGAGTTATCTTGATTGTAAGGTTGGGCGCTATAAATCGAAGCAGCCGCAGGTTCATAAACCGGATGGCGCAATTTTGGTTTGAGAGTTTTGCCAATTTCTGCTAATTGTTGAATATGGTCGGGGCGAGTACCGCAACAACCACCAATAATTTGTACGCCTAAATCTTCAATAAAGTGCATCAACGCCATTTTTAATTCAATTGGCGTTAATTTATAATGCGCTTGTCCGCCAACATTTTCTGGTAAACCTGCATTAGGAATACAAGAAATAATAAACGGCGAATTTTCCGCTAAATATTTAATATGTTCTTTCATTTGTTCCGGTCCCGTAGCGCAATTAAGACCGAGAATATCGATTGAATAAGGTTCGAGAATAGTTAAAGCGGCACTAATATCCGAACCTACCAACATTGTCCCCATAGTTTCCATCGTAATCGAAACCATTAAGGGACGACGTTCTTGTTTTTCAGCAAAGACTGCTTCTATAGCATTTAAAGCCGCTTTAATTTGCAAAACATCCTGACAAGTTTCGACAATAAATAAATCTACGCCACCATCAAATAAACCTGTGGCTTGTTCGACATAAGCATTTTTGAGAATATCAAAATCAATATGTCCCAAAGTTGGTAACTTTGTCCCCGGACCCATCGAACCAGCGACAAAGCGAGGCTTTTCGGGGGTAGAATATTCTTCAGCGACTTGTTTTGCCAATTCAGCAGCAGATTTGTTAAGATAGTAAGCGCGATCGCCTAAATCATATTCCGCCAAAACTACTGAAGTTCCACCAAAAGTATCAGTTTCAATGACATCCGCACCCGCTTCGAGAAATTGGCGATGTACTTGCGCCACTGCTTCTGGTTTAGTATGAACTAAATACTCATTACAACCTTCATATTCCGCCCCACCGAAATCTGACGCCGTGAGGTTTTGAGTTTGTAAAGAAGTTCCCATTGCCCCATCGAAGACAATAACCGGGCGCTCTGGGCTTTGGAGACGATTAAGAAAGAGACTGTTCATAGCTAAGTCAAGTTAGTCTAAGAAGAGATTACAATATAGTTTCTCAATTGTACTTTAGGGGCTTATCGTTGTCCTAGGGTAGTTTAAAGTTTAAGTGTCCTGTAGGAGGAATGCAATGTCAGCTAAATTTGAAGATGACGCGATTCGGCAAAGTACACTGAGACAAGCGGATTTCGCACGTTTTCCCCTTGACAAAGCCAAAAATAACCTCGATCTTATTGTCAAACGTATTATCAAGGAAAATGAAGAAATAATTATTACTCAAGATGGTAAAGATTTGGTAGCAGTAATTTCCTTAGAAGCATTCAAATTTCTCTTGGAAAAAGTTAGGGAAATGGAGGAAAAAATTGACGTAGAAGAAGCCGAAAATATTTTAGCTTCAACCAAGTTAGAAGAATACATTCCTTATCAGCAGTTAAGAGAAGAATTAGGGCTCGGGTAATGTCTGAAGATAGCAATTACCAAATTGTTTTTTCTCCCCAAGCTCGCAAAGCTTTCCAGAAATTACCGAAAAAAGTTCAGCAGCGCCTCGATGCTAAAATTATTCTGTTAGCAGAAAATCCCCGTCCTCCAGGAGTTGTAGCCCTGCAAGGTTATTTAGGGCTTTTGCGACTCAGAGTAGGAAACTATCGAGTAATTTACCAGGTTGAAGACGATCGTCTTTTAGTTATTGTCATTAAAGTAGCACATCGTCGGGATGTTTATCGCCGAAAAAACTAAGATTAAATCGCTGATAATTAACGATGATTGGATAATTTATCAAAAAAAAACTCAACCCTAATTTCACTGCTGACTATTCCCGACTAAAAACTCATTACGGTGATTTTCGTTTAAATGAGTATGCTGCCAATCTACGGCATTCCACTCAATTCCTTTCAAGTTAGCTGACTCTAAATTTGCTCCTTTTAAATTGACTTGAAACAAAACTGCACCGCGCAAATTTACCTCTGTCAGATTGGCACTTTCTAAATTGACTCTCATCAACTCTGTCTTTCTTAAATTAGCATTGTTCAAGTTCGCATTAGTTAAATCAGCTTTGGTTAAATCTGTTTCTCGTAAATCGGCAAAACTAAGATTACAATTATGTAAAATTGCATTAGTTAAATCGGCTCCTCGCAAATCAGCTTCTTGCAAATTACTTTGAGTGAGGTTCGCTCTCGTCAAATCTGCTCTTCGCAAATCAGCAAAACTCAAGTTACAACCTTGCAAGAAAGCGCCACTAAGATCCGCCCCACGCAAATCTGTTGTCTCTAAATTAGCTTCCCTGAGATCGACTTTTCGCAAAACTGCTTTGCTTAAATCTACCGCTTGCAAATTAATTCCTTTTAAATCCGAACCACTAAAATTAACACCCGTTAGATTTGCCCAACTGAGGTCGAGTTTGCTCAAATTTACTTCTAACAATGTGATATTCGGAGCAAGTAAATAAGCTCCAGCTACACTGGGATCGATACCTGGAGAAAAGCGAGTTTGATGGCTGTAAACAGCTTTTTGGAGAATTACTCCGTTAAGCATTGCTTCCCGCAAATCTGCTCCGCTCAAATTTGCTCCGGCTAAGTTAGCTCGGTCTAAATCTGCTCCTACTAAGCTAGCATTAAGCAAGTTAATCTTTCTTAAATCTGCACCTTTTAAATCTGCCCCACTCAAATCCACTCCAGCAAAATTGAGTCCCATTAACGAGACACCAGGAGCGAGTAAAAAAGCTCCTAAGTGTTTGGGATCGATTCCTTCAGGGAAAATGGTTCTGTTGCTGTAAACAGCACCCTTGAGAATTGCTTCACCCAACTGGGAACCCCGAAGATCTGCTCCACTCAAATTTGCTCCAGCTAAGTTGGCTCGATCCAAATTTGCTCCGACTAAATTGACTCTAATTAAGCCAGTTTGTCTGAGGTTGGCTCCTTGCAACTCAGTTCCGACCAAATTTGCTTCTCTCAAGTTAGCACCAGTGAGGTTAGCCGCCGTGAGATTAGCTAAATTTAGCAATGCTTTAGTCAATATAGCTTTGCTGAGATTTGCCTCGCTCAAATCTGCCTCAATCAAATCCGCATAGCTGAGAATAGCTTCGCTAAAGTTAGCTTTTCTCAAGTCGGTTCCCCTGATATTGGCTCCCTTTAAATCAGCCCCAGCTAAGTTTGCTCCTCTAAGTTCTTGCTCTCTAAGATCGAGGCGGTTGAAAAACTCACCAAAGTTCATCTTGATTCGATAATCCCCTGGGTGACACGGCACGACTTTAAGCTATGCGATACTGGGAACGCGCAACAATTAAGTTTCTTGGTGTTACCTCAGTGGGCGAAAACCGGAGGGACATTGAGGTTGTCCTGCGACTAGCTCAAGTGGTGGTGGTGCGGTTTGTGAAGGTTCTTCACTTTCGCAAACTACCGTAATTGTTGTCGTTGCTTGATTTTCTTGACCCGGAGCGATGAATACTCCACCCGTATAGATTCTCAAGCCTGATTGTTTTGGTATCGCTGTCTGCTGCACCCCGGTTTCGCCTAGTCGATCGATGTTATAGGCGTAAGTTTCTGTTTCTGAACTGAGACCAAGTCCCAGTTCTTCTATGTTAGAGCTAAAACTATTATTTGCTGCATAATAAGCTTGTTGGGCTTGGATGAGGGTGGCAATGTATTGGATTGGTTCAGACTGAGCAGCTTGTTCTGCTCCTTGTGGTGGTTGTAAGGCTTGGGCTGTGTCTCGTTTTTGGGCAATTAAGGTGATATCTTCGGCAAATTGTGCTTGTAGGGGGGCGGGTAGAGAAGTTGTATCTACCTCGGTTGTTTTCATGTTTATGGTTAATTGTTCGTCATCTTCAGCTATGTCGGCGGTGACGGGAATTTTTACGCCTCTTTCTTCGATTCCGAATAGCCAAATATTGCCTTCGAGGTTATCGTTGCTACCTGTGGTGTCTAGTTCGATAACTCCTCCGGGAGGAAGGACAAGTCCAATTAGTCTTCCATCGCTGCTTTCTAATTGAATGCCGCCTCCTCTAGGTGTGTCGGTTTCGGTGCCGCGACGAACGGAGGTTAATTGCCAAATGCCGACGAAATCTTGCAGTGCTTCTTCGTTGTTTCCTTGGAGGTTATCGCAACTAGCAATTGTTAAAACTATAGCTGCTGTTGCCCCCATTTTGGCGATCGCGTTTTTGAAGTTACCCATTATCTATTTGATCGAGTGATTACACCTAAGATAACTTCTTTACGGCGATTTCGCGTTCTGTTGTTGGCGAGGGTTGAAGATTTATGGGTTAGAGACGTTAATTTTAACGTCTCTAACCAAAATTTAGCGTAGTCCGTTACCTCTACCTGGTCCTCGTTGCTGTCGCATTTGTTGGAGTTGTTGACGTTGTTCGTCGGTGAGGACGTTTGCGCTTTCTTCTCGTGCAGATTGCATAATTTCTCGCATCCGCTCGCGCTGTTCGGCGGTAAGATTAAGGGAGCCAAAGGCACGTCGAGGATTTTGACCAGAGGATCTCGCATTTTCGATCCTGTCTCGTTGTTCTTGAGTCAGCACGTTTTCCATTTGAGCTTTTTTTTCTTGATGAATGCGCCGCAACTCAGCTTGTTGACTTTCGCTCAGATTTAGTTGGAATAAACCCCGTTCCATTCTTGGTCGTCCTTGTCGTCCTTGGGGGTTTGGAGTTTGTGCGTTAACATTTAGGGGCGCTACACTCATGGCGATCGCTGCAATTACGATCGGAATTAGTTTCAGTTTCATTTTGATTACCTTGATTTGCTCTGTCTCGATCGTAGAAATTTCTCCTTACTCGCAGCCATTATCGAAAGTCACGATTTTGACTATGACTTTAGTCATAATTTCCTTTGGAGTCAATAATTTGTGCTCAATAAAAACTAAATTCCTGACTGCGAACTGGAAATCCTGAACTGGACGAGCTTTTTATTTTCGTAAATACTATGATTCGCTTGCGTAACCATCCTTTTCCTTTCCTCCTTTATTTAGAGTGGGCTTTGCTTTTTGTTGCTCTCTTAACTGAACTTTTACCTTCACCAAGAAGGGCTTTTCTCGAACTTTCCCCTGTCTCTATTTTGAGTATCGCTGCTTTTCTAATTCTTGGTTTGAGATTGCCGACTAAACCAGTTGCTAAAGTTTTCTATACTGCTTTGGAATTTGGCTTAATTATTATTGCGACCAGTTTAGATTATCGGAGTATCCGTCTTTTACCTTTTCTCTACTTGGTTTTAGTTATCCGTAGTAGTCTCCTTTTTCCCCTTTCCGGTCGTTTGTTAGTTGCCACAGTTGCTTTTACTTCTTTTTTCTTCCGGCTATTTTATTTGGTCAATAATGTCTTTCCTAAGCAATTTTTTTTGGTTCAGTTGTTGATTGATGGAGGTTGCCCCTTGGCCCAAGAATTGGTTGAAGAACGTTTTAATTCTTCTTTGATAAATTTAACTTTTTTATTTGCTTTAGTCTTGATTTTTGTTTTACTTCTGGTTAATGCTTTACTTAAAGAAAGGCAGAGTCAGGAAAAATTAACAGTTGCACTCGCGCAATTACGAGATTATGCTTTGCGAATTGAAGATTTAGCAACATTAGAAGAACGAAATCGCATTGCTCGCGAAATTCACGATTCTTTAGGACATTTTCTTACCGGACTAAATATTCAATTAGAAACGGCTCTTAAATTACAAAAAACTAAACCAGAACAGGCGCAGATATTTTTGCAGGAGGCAAAAAATATGGGGTCAAATGCTTTACAAGCAGTGCGCCAATCGGTTGCTACGCTTAGATCCGATCCTTGGTTGGAGTTATCTTTAGCCGACGCGATCGCGTCCCTTACCGACCACTTTACTCGGACTACAAATATTATACCTGATTGTGAAATTTTTGTCTCTCAATCTTTACCTATTGACGTAAAAACGGCTATTTATCGGATTATTCAAGAAGGATTAACAAATATTTGTAAATATGCTCAAGCAACAAGTGTAAAAATAAAATTACAAGCTACGCAATCAAGTTTATCTCTTACTCTAGAAGATAATGGTCGAGGATTTCGCCCTGAAGAAAATTTAACTGGTTTTGGACTGCAAGGAATGCGCGAACGTGCGATGGCTTTTGGTGGTAATCTATACATAGAAAGTCAACCTGGTGCTGGCTGTAAAATTACTGTTAAGATTCCCTTGACTAAAATGCCCAAATGAGCTAAAAAGTTACTAACAAAAATTTACTTGCTATAAATCTTGATTTAATTGAGCGGAATTAAGATGATTCGGATTTTATTGGTAGATGACCAAAGTATTATTCGCCAAGGTTTAAAAGCCTTATTAGAATTAGAAACAGACTTAGAAATTGTCGCAGATGCGGAAAACGGACAACAAGCAATTGAACAATTAAAGAACTTATCTGGAACAAATTCACAACCAAATCTAGTTCTAATGGATGTGCGAATGCCGATTATGGATGGAGTCGCGGCAACTAAGCTAATTAAAGAGCAATTTCCGGAAATAAAAGTGTTGGTTTTGACTACGTTTGATGATGACGAATATGTTTCTCAAGCTTTACAATTTGGGGCGGTAGGTTACTTGCTAAAAGATACACCTTCGGAAGAGTTAGCAGCAGCAATTCGTTTGGTAGATAAAGGTTATTCTCAATTTAGTCCGGGAATTTTACCAAAAATAATTGCCAGAGTTTCTGAAGACAAAAATCAACCAAATCCGCCCTTAGAATTGGCAGAATTAACACCTAGAGAAAAAGAAGTATTATCTTTGATTGCCACAGGTGCCAATAATAAAGAAATCGCTCAGAAATTGTATATTTCTGAAGGGACAGTGAAGAATCATGTTACTAATATTTTAAGTCGTTTAAATTTACGCGATCGCACGCAAGCTGCTTTGTTTGCTAATTCGTTTTTGGCTTGGTTAGAAAAGACTTAAAATGCTACATTTCTCGAGGATCTATGGTTGAATTATCAAAGCGAGACCGTGAATAAAATACTACCTTGATTACTTAAATATTGTCAATATATTTGGCAATTTTACTCAAAATTATTTACCGAAAAAACTATCTCAGAATTAATTGAACTTAATGGACAAACTTTCTAGTTTAACGCTGCTTTTAACCATCTTAACCCAGTTAATTTTTTCTCCGCAAATACAGCCAGCAACTGCACAAACTTGGCTACCAGTGCGCGGCGGCAAAAATTATGGTATTAGTGGGATAGCTTTACTACAACAGCAAGAAAATACCTCAACTTTTCTCGTGGTTCATGATAATAAAAAATCGGGCGAACCACGTTTAGCATACATCATAACTGATGGTAAAAGTCAACCCCTATATTTTCCTCTAAACTGGCAAAATAATCTTGAGTTACCACAAGATTTAGAAGCAATAACAGCCCTACCAAATACAGATACATTTCTCGCAGCTACTAGCTTTGGAAAAATTTATCATTTGCGCGTAGATTTGACTAATAACCAAGTATCTGTCTTGGAAGTATTTGACTTACCATCCTTACCTGAAAGAGTTAATATCGAAGGCTTTGTTGTCCAAGAAATTAACGATAAATTATTAGCAATTTGGGGACATCGAGGAGAAAATAGTTCTCCGGGTGTCCTTTATTGGGGATTACTAAATTTAGCCGATTATACAATAAATTTCCAAGATTCTGCACCTATAAATGCGCCTTTTTCCTTAGAGAATGTGCGCCATATTTCCGATTTAAAATTAGATTCAGCAGGGATTCTTTATTTAACTGCTGCAACTGATAACGGTGACGATGGAACTTTTGATTCTCTGGCTTACATTGGCGGAGTTTTCGATATTCAAGCTGAAGAAATTACTTGGCGAGAGAATAAATTACTTTTCCCAATTTCGCGTTTTCCTTATCATAAAATCGAAGCTTTGGAAATAGTTCCTGGGGAATTGGGAGGGATAATTTTTGCTACAGATGATGAAAATATGGGTTCTTCGATTTATAGTGATTGGTGATTGGGTATTGGTGACTGGGGATTAGCAGTTATCAGTTATCAGTGAACAGTTATCAGTTACCAGGAAACAGTTATCAGTTATCAGTGAACAGTTTATCCTCCACCTCTCTCCAGTTTCCCCAGTCCCCAGTCCCCAGTTACCCAGTCCCCAGTCCCCAATTTCCAGGATTAAATCACTGAGTCACCAAAAGCAAAGTTACTTTCGCTAATTGCACTGGCTTCAATACCTAGTAAAACAGCTAAATTATTGTCACCTTGAGCAATTATAGCGCCAGTTTGGTCGGGAGAGTCAGTGATGGTTAACTCGTCAAAAGAATTAATCAAATTAGAATTAACTCGCAAAAGATCGATTCCCACCTCAAAATCACTAATAATATTAGCATCTGCGGGAATTTCTCCAGACGCAATCCAAAATTGGTCTGCACCAGCACCACCAGTCATAATACTATTAGCACCTTGAGCGAAAAGAATGTCATCTCCCGCACCCGCGATCGCGTTATCATTATTTCCTAGGAAGAAGGTATCATTTCCCACACCTCCATAAAGGCGATTATTACCGTTTCCGACACTAGCATCTAGGGTATCATCACCTTCACCACCAAAAGCGCGATCGCCGCTACCAACCACAATTTCGTCATCACCTTCACCTCCGTACAAGCGATTACCACCATCACCTATACTAGAGTCAAGTTCATCAGCACCGTCACCACCAAAAAAGCGACCATTTGCACTTGCTATACCATTATCGTCACCGCTTCCTAAATAAACCCGGTTGTTAGTGTTATTCGTACCCAACTCAACCGAGTCATTCCCTTCCCCTGTGAAAACTAACTCATCTTCCGCAATTAAACCAGGGATTAAACCATCATTTTCTGTCGAACCGAAGAATAAGTCAATTTCATCGGGTTCAACTTCATTAACATCTGTTACCGTAACATTGATGTCTTGAGTAACAACTTCAGTGCCGTCCGATACAGAAACCTCAACCTCGAAAACATTATCATTGTTAGCATCGGCGGGATTTTCAAAATCCGGAGCATTTACAAAGCTCAGATTTCCTGTACTTGCATTGATAGCAAATAAATTTCGGTCATCGCCACCACTGAGACTATAAGTTAAATTATCCCCATCTGCATCAGTAGCAGTTACTGTCGCTACAGTCGTCGTATTTTCTGCTACCGAGAAAGTTGCATTACTGGTAAAAGTTGGTGCGTTGTTGGGAGTTTGCTCGTCAACGTCTGTTACAGTAATATTCAGGTTTTGAGTAACAACTTCAGTGCCGTCCGATACAGAAACCTCAACCTCGAAAACATTATCATTGTTAGCATCGGCGGGATTTTCAAAATCCGGAGCATTGACAAAGCTCAGATTTCCAGTAGTGGGATTAATCGTCAACAAGTTTTGGTCATCGCCACCACTGAGACTATAGGTTAAATTATCACCATCTACATCAGTAGCGGTTACTGTCGCTACAGTCGTCGTATTTTCCGCTACCGAGAAAGTCGCATTACTGGTAAAAGTTGGTGCGTTGTTGACATCATCTACAGTAACAGTAAAAGTATCTTCCTGCGTCTCTCCAAGCAAATTGATAGCTCTAACGACAATTTCCGCAGTACCATTTTGGTTAGGCTGGTAATCGAGAACTAATTCACCGTCAACAATATTTGTAGTGACTAAACTCGGATTAGAATTGCTGACAACGCTAAATTCCAATTCGTCAACGACAGAGACAGTAATGCTGCGATAGCGAACTAAATTATTATCACCTTGAACGTCAGGATTGTTAGGATCGATATCGAGGGGTAAATCAGTTAAAGCACCTTGGTTGAAAAAACCTGATGCGTTGAAAATAGGTAAATCAGCAATAGCATCGATTGTCTCTAAATCATCGTCACCAAGTACCTGACCGAAAACTGTAAAGCCACCATTTTGATTATCGAGGTTAGCAGCGTTATTGGCAAGGTTAAAAAACCATTGACTCGTAGCGCTATCAGGGTTGCCTCCTACTTTAGCAAAGGCGATCGTTCCTCGCAAGTTCGAGCGTTCCGAGTCAAATTCGTTGACAACGGGAGGATTAGTTGGTATTGGTTCAATAGCATCTGCACCGCTATTGGGATTTTGGTTTAAGACTGCTTCTAAACCATCGACGGTGAAACCTCCACCTTGAATAATAAAGCCAGGAACTGAGCGATGGATAATTGAGTTGACATAATCACCATCTTCAACATACTCGCGGAAATTAGCCACGCTGAGGGGTGCACCTTCTCCTTCCTGGTCGAATAATAGCACCTCGGTGATGCCACCATTACCCAAAGTGGTATCATACAACTCAAAACGAGCTACCAACCCAGTCGTAAAGGGGTCGTCAAAATTCTCAAACAAATTGATTTCGGTATTTGCGGCGTTTTCCGCTACAGTTAAGTCGTCTAGGGAATCGATAATTATAACTGACAATTGTTTCGTCTCCTCAACATGAATAGCCGATTTTGCTCCTCAAGATATATGTTACCCCCGCAAAACGGGGATTGGGTAACTGGGGACTGGGTGAGGTGGGGACTGGGTGAGGTGGGGACTGGTGAGTGGGAAATTTGGGAGATAAGGGAGATAACTGGTAACTGCTGCTACGTGCTAACTGGGAAATTGTGTAGTATTGTAAAGTAAGTCTCTAGATAGATCTTCGTTGTTGGTCAAATCTACTTTTAGCTAGTTACCAGATGACTTTCTTCAATAGTGCAGAACCAATTTTCCGTCGTAAACAAAAAGAATTAGATTTTCAAGACTTGCAAGGGTTACTGCGTTTGCAGTTACGTCTGAAGAATACTACTTTCCTTTCTCTGTCTTATACCAGAATTGACCAAGTTTTTGTGCTTTGGGGACTAGTTTCGGCGACAATCTTTATTACGGCTCAATTTGCACCGATTAGCTGGATTACCCAAGCGATTTGGTGGACGATACTAACTATAATTGGTACGGGAATGACGATCGCCTTAACTGATTTTTGGGTGAAAGTCGAACGTTTACGTTGGGTACTCTATACTTGGGTAGTCTTAATGCTAGTTGGTGTAGGGATTACCGATTTAGGCATTTTTCTGGGTTGGGGACTGGTACTCATGAATTTGTGCAATCTTTGGTTAGGGTTGTGCGCTGTTGGGTACTTTTGTACTGGATTCGGGATGCGATCGCGTGCTTTTCTACTTTCGGGTAGTTTACAACTTCTCGGTATTGCGATCCTACCTTACTTCCTAGGCTGGCAGTTTGTCGCTACTGGCATAATTATGGCAGCTAACTTACTCATTTTTGCCGAAACTCAATGGGATATGCGTCCTCCCATCCAAGATTACGACTTATTAACCCCAGAGCAAAAACAGTTCAACCAAAACCAATACCAACTCAGACAGTATTGTAATCACCAATTATAAATTTAGCACGCTGAGTGGCGATCGCCAGCTTCAAGGGAACTTTTCAACAAATTAAGATTGAGCATCATTTACTCCTCCTCTTCTAGTTCCCCAAACACAGCATATTCCATTTCACGTTGATAATTTTTCAAGCCTATACCCAGTCTTTCTTCTAATTTTTCAGCTTCTTTAATAGTTAAATCACCTCGTTCCATAGCATAATGAATTTGCCCTAATAAAATTAGTTTAGATTCTAAGGGCATTTGATTGTTAATCCCTTTTTGAATTGTATATTCAAAATTCTTCAAAACTCGCTCCATTTTCTATTTCTGTCCTCGTTAAAGTTAGAGTTAAATTATCATTAAAAATCAAACTTACTTTAAGTAATAACCGTTTAGTATCTAAACGAATAGCACTTTTGATACCTTCGTTAATGTCAATGAGTTCACATTCTTGATTTATATAATAAGCGATATTTTTAGCTTGCTTCTTACCCTTGCGCATATCCTGTTGAGTTGCACCTCGAACATTGTCAGCATTTTTTAGTTCTTTAAATTCCCACAATTCCCCGTCTATTTCAGCATCAGGAGTTTTGGTTTGAGAATTCTCACTTAATAGTTTAACCTGTTTTCCTTCTTGAGCAAAGGTTCGGGCGATAAAAATCTCTGAAGCGGTGGTTTTATGCTCAATGTGAATTAAGATAAAACCACCTGTAGTATCATCAAAATAGTAGCGTTGATATTCTGTTTCAGCGTTTTCGTAGATGTACCTACTTGCTTGAATATTAGTCATAGAGGTTAACTTAGCCCCTAGTAATTAATTTTGAAGACAGAATATACAACCCAAACAAAAAATCTAACTTATCCGCGTTTATCTGTGTCCATCTGTGGTTAAATTTTAATTCCCCGAATTGAATAATCCAATAACTCCATTGGATGCTTTAACTGCATCTTTTTCCCTTGTAAATTCAAATGTTTGACAATTTGTAAAGAACAACCAGGATTAGCTGAAGCAATCAATTTAGCCCCAGTATTCAAGAGATTTTCTACCTTTTGTTGTCCTAATTCATCAGCTACTTCTGGTTGCAACATATTGTACACCCCAGCGCTACCACAACATAAGGCTGCATCAATAGGTTCGCGTAATTTTACACCGGGAATTTCGCGCAATAATTGGCGGGGTTGTAAGCTAATTTTTTGTCCGTGTAACAAATGACAAGCGTCTTGATAAACCATTGTTAATTCACCTTCAGTTAAAGGTGAAAGTTCGGCGGTTAAACCGACTTCAGCGAGAAATTCTTGTGCATCTTTAACTTTGCTAGCAAATGCTTCAGCTTTGGCTTTATATTCAGGGTCATCTTGCAAAATATGACCGTATTCTTTTAAAGTATGACCGCAGCCAGCAGCGTTAATAATAATTGCATCAACTTCAGTTTCTGCGAAGCTATCAATCATTTTTTTAGCTAAAGTTTTTGCTTGTAATTCTTGTCCTTGATGGGCGGGTAAAGCGGCGCAACAACCTTGACTTTTAGGAATAACAACTTCACAACCGTTGGCGGTTAAAACTCTGACTGTGGCTTCGTTAACTGGGGAGAAAAATAATCTTTGCACGCAACCTAAAATTACTCCGACTCGATAGCGTTTTTTTCCTTGATTGGGAATGATATCGGGAAATTTATCGCGGAAAGAAGTAAGGGTGATTTTGGGTAAAATTGACTCCATTGCTGCTAAACGAGGCGAGATTTGGGGGAGTAATTTGGTGGCACGAACGAGTTTTTGGAAGCCGAAAAATTGATAAACCCAAAGGAGAATTAATAAGGGGCGCAAACGGTTGGGATAAGGGAAAAGATTAAAGATGACGCTTCTGACTATTTTATCCCACCAATTACGCGGGTAGTTACGTTCAATTTGGGGGCGAGTTGCTTCAATTAATTTGCCATATTGTACTCCGGAAGGACAAGTGGAAACGCAAGCAAGACAACCTAAACATGAGTCGAAATGTTGTATTGTAGTTTCGTCGAGAGACGCTTCTTTATTATTAATAGCGTCCATGAGGTAAATGCGTCCTCTGGGTGAGTCCATTTCTTTGCCAATGACTCGATAACTCGGACAAGTGGCAAGGCAAAAACCGCAGTGAACGCAGGTGTCAATTAATTCTTGTTTGGGAGGATTTTGCGGGTCAAAACCACTATTTTGCTCTTTTTCTAAGCGGTTTTGATAATCAAAAGTATTTGCTTCGGTCGCGTTGTTAAAAGTGTTGGCTGATGTTTGCATATTGAGTTGATTTGTGTTATAATAACGCCATTAAATTCCAGCGACAAAACGACCGGGACTAAAGATATTTTCAGGGTCGAATTGTTGTTTTAGTTTACGCATTAATTCGAGGGCGTTGCCAGTGTAGCCCCAAGGATCGATTTGTTGTTTGATAGTTTTCGGGGCTGCTAAGATAGTCAGGAAACCTTGATTAACTTGAATTAGCGATCGCGTCATCTCAACTTCACTAATTGGATCTTCCCCAGAGAGCTGTAATTTACCCAAACCACTACCAACATGAATGATACCCAATCCTGGTTGGCGATCGAGAACTGTGACAGCAGTGCTAGGTAATACTCCTATTTTGCAAGTAATTGCCCGATCTGAAGCAGGTTGGTAAATTAGTAATGCAGATTTTTGCCATAACTCAACCTCATCAGCATCATGGTACAATTTAACCTGTAAACCCAAATTTTTCGCGAGATCCGAGATTGCCGCTAATTGTTCTGCAACGCTAGCAGCGACACTTTGGAAACGCACCATCAAGCCCATTCCCTTACCGAGTTGCAAATGTTCTACCACCGATTTTGAAAGTAAATCTGCACCAGTAGGAGTTAAACTAGAAGTAACTAGAGTTTGACTGGCAGCTTGGATTGCGCTTTTTGCCCCTGTCAAGACTGCTGTTCCGGATTTCTCTGGTAGAGGGTAAGTGCGTAATGTCACCTGTGTAATAATTCCCAGAGTGCCAAAAGAACCAGTAAACAACTTCATCAAGTCGTAACCAGCGACATTTTTAACTACCCTACCCCCAGCTTGGGCAATTTTGCCGTCTCCACGGACAAAAGAAAGTCCCAGTAACAAATCGCGCACGCCGCCATAACGCTGACTCCAACTACCTCGGTCTGCGGTAGAAATAATACCGCCAATGGTAGCAGAATCGGGAAAGGCAGGGTCAAGAGGGAGAAATTGATTAGTTGCTTGCAACATTGCTTGTAAGTCGGCTAACTTAATTCCCGCTTCGACAGTAACTGTCAAGTCTCCAACCGCGCGTTCAATAACCTGATTTAAGGCTAAAGTGCTAACAATTAAGTTGGGATTTTTTACCAATCCACCCCAATTTAATTTAGTACCGCTACCACAGGCAATTAAACGCAGACGAGATTGTTTTGCTTGTGCGACAATTTCACTCAGTTCTTGTTGGGATTGGGGATAAACCAAGAAATCCGGACAAGTATTACCAGCCAAAGATTTGGTGATTTGCTGCTGCCAAGAAGGAGCGATATTTTGCCATTCAATCGGGTTGTCAATCGATCCCAAGCTAGTTTTCATATTTTACCTTTTTCCTAAAGAAAAGACTTTTAAATTGGCAGATAATGCAGGTAATGTTAAAAAAAATTAATCAAGTATCCTTACTCAGTGACCCTTAATCTAGTTACCCTAGTAAAGTAGACTAGCATTTAATTCAGATAAGATAGTATTTTTTAATAACCGTCAAAAGCTCGCTTGCAAGGTTGGAGAGTGCCAAATATGGCTGTTCCAGAGAAAAAAACTCAAGATCGAACGAACCCAAATAGAGAAGACTTACTGAACCGAATTACCAGTCAAATTCGGCAATCTTTGGAACTACCAGAAATTTTGGCTACAGCAGCGCGAGAAATGCGGCTATTGTTGAATACAGATCGGATTAAAATCTATGCTTTTTTGCCTGATGGTAGTGGCGAAGTAATTGCTGAATCCTGCCAAGGAAAACGCCTTCCTAGACTTCAAGGTTTAAGATTTCCCGCAGACGACATTCCTTCGTTAGCGCGGGAATTATTTATTAAAAGCCGAGTGCGAGTAATTGTTGATGTTGTCTCTGGACAAAAGACATCCGAAGCGTTAGAAAACGAGAAAAGCGAAAGTGATGCTGAAGTAGAGCGAAACAAAAAACAAGACATTCGCTATGCACCAGTAGATCCCTGCCACCAAGAATATCTCAAAGCAATGGGAGTTGCTTCGTCCCTAACAGTACCAATTTTAGTCAAAAATCATTTATGGGGATTGTTAGTCTCCCATCACGGCAAGCCCCGCCACTATAGCGAAAGAGAGTTACAAATTGTCCAATTATTAGTGGATCAAATTTCGATCGCGATCGCGCAATCTCAACTACTCGCTGAGGCACAACAACAAGCACAACACGAAGCGACAATTAACAAAATTAGTGCTTTGCTACATTCGCCCCAAGCAATGAGCAAAATTCAGCAAACAGTTCTCGAACAAACTGTGAAAGCTTTACACTGCGACGGCGGGAGATTATACGTTACTCCGGTAGATAATTGTCAAGAAGCACAAGTTTATTGGAGTGGACAGCAAGCTAAGATTGACAAGCTAGAAGAAAAAGCGAGTTTTTGGCAACAAATTCTGAGTAACCAAACTGGTTTAGGAGAAACTGAGTTAGAATTTTTTTTAACCCACCGGGAATCGGTTCGCGATCCAGAAAAGCTATTTAATTTAGGTATACTGCAATTAGAAACTGCTGAGCCGCAAGTCTACAAAATTTCCGATCTCAAACAGGAACCGCAATTGCAAGATGTGGTTTCTGCTTTTCAGGAAAGGCGAATTAATTCGTTGCTGATTGTGCCGTTACGCTACCAGCAACAGTGTGTGGGTTGTTTGACTCTTTTCCGCAGCGAAATTGAAACGGAAACTTTATGGGCTGGGCGTGCTAACCAAGATCCGCGTAATCGCCGCCCGCGAAAGTCTTTTGCGGCGTGGCGAGAAATTGTCAAAGGTACAGCCCAGCCTTGGACGGCGAATGAACTAAAATTGGCTCAAGCCCTCGGCATTCATCTTTATTTAGCGGTGATGCAAAGGCGAGTTGAGGAAATGATTCGCCATCATGCTTATCACGACCAATTGACAGGATTGCCGAATCGGAGATTGTTTAATCAAGGGTTGTATTTGGCGCTAGCAAACGCTCAGTTAACTCGCGGCGAGATGCTGGCGGTGTTATTTCTCGATTTAGATGGCTTTAAAAATATTAACGATACTTTGGGTCACGCCGTGGGAGATATTTTGCTGAAGCAGGTTTCTCAGCGACTGAAAAATTGTATGCGAGAAGCAGATATTTTGGCTCGTTGGGGTGGAGATGAGTTTACAATTTTACTTTCGCCATTAGCGAATACAACGACAGCGATCGCGATCGCGGGAGAACTTCTGGCTGCCCTGAATCTACCTTTTACTCATGCCAATCAACAGTTTTATATTAAAGGTAGTATCGGTGTTGCTTTAGCACCTTATCACGGACAAGATGCAGATACTTTGTTGAAAAACGCCGATGCAGCTATGTATGGAGCCAAACAACAAGGACGCAATACTTATCAAGTTTATACACCAGCGATCGGCACAAAACTACAACAGCGCTTAGTCCTGGAAAATAGCCTTTATAAAGCCCTCGAACGTCAAGAGTTTACTCTCCACTACCAGCCGCAAATATCTTTGTCTACAGGCGAAATTGTCGGGATGGAAGCTTTGATTCGCTGGCGATCGCCGGAACTCGGTTTAGTTTCTCCGGCTCAATTTATTCCCTTGGCAGAAGAAACTGGTTTAGTTATACCCTTGGGAAAATGGATTTTGCAAACTGCTTGCGAACAAATGAAAATTTGGCAGTCTCAAGGTTTACCGCCAATTCGGCTTGCTGTCAATCTTTCCGCACGTCAGTTTCAAGAACAAAATTTGCTCAAGAATATTACTCAAGTCCTCGAAGCAACAGGCGTCGAACCGAAACGTTTAGAATTAGAAATTACTGAAAGTATTGCCATGCGAGATATTGAATATACGATTTCCGTGTTAAAAAGCTTGCGGAAAATCGGCATTCAAATTTCAATGGATGATTTTGGTACGGGTTATTCGGCTCTTTCTTCTCTCAAGCACTTTCCCCTCGATAAACTGAAAATCGATCGCTCGTTTATTCGGGATTTAACTGTCGATTCTCATGACGCGGCGATCGTGGCGGCAATCGTGGCTTTAGGACATGGCTTAAACTTAGAAGTTGTCGCCGAAGGAGTCGAAACCAAAGAACAATTTGACTTTTTGCGGTCAATGCAATGTGATGTTTTGCAAGGATACTTCTTTCGTCGTCCTCTTCCTACCAAAGCTGCTACAGAATTGTTTCGCCAAGAAAAGTTTATTGTTTGGACTTCCGAATAAAAATTTTGAATTTGTCAAGATTTTGTAGTTTAACTTAACAATTAACTCTTGTTCTACCGATCTGATTTTTCGGCAATTTGCGTCGGAATTTCCAGGATAAATTTCATACCTCTCGTGGTTAAAGGGGAATAATCTAATTTACCTCGATATTTTTTAGTAATAACTTGATAGCTCAGATACAAACCTAAGTTATTTTTTTCTCCCCAATAATTAAGAGCAAAGAAATCTTCAAATAACTGTTTTTTTTCAGCTTCACTAATTTGTTTTCCATTGTGAACAAAAATCAATTTTACTCGCCGAGAATCAACCTGAATAGTACGAATTCGAATTGTTGGTTGAATCTGCGGTTCATGCTCGCGGACAGAAACAGCTAAATTTTGTTCTCTAATTTCTGATTCATTAATCGCATTAAGACAATGAGTAAGAATAATCAGCAACACTTGACTAATATCTTCAGAATAGCATTCAACCAAAGGTAAAAAACCATATTCTCTAATAATTTCTACGGGTAAACGGTCTAAATTTCCTTGCAAACGACTTCCTAAAATGAGTAAAACACTATCAATCAAAGCGTGTAAATCTACTGCTTTAACCTGGGATTTTTCCAGCCCAGAAAAACTTCGTACTGCTTGGATAAGTTCCTGAATACGTTCCGTACCAGTCTGCATCGAAACTAATAATTTAGGAAAATCTTTTTTGAGAAAATCTAAATCCACCTCTTGAATTAAACTCTCAGTTTCTGGAGAAATTTGCGGAGAATCTTGCTGATAACTTTGTAGCAATTTGAGTAAATCTTGAACATATTGATGAGCATGAAAAAGATTACCGTGAATAAAATTAATCGGATTTTTAATTTCATAAGCTATACCTGTTACCAACTGACCGAGTAAAGAAGTTTTCTCTTTTTGGACTAATTGCAATTGAGTATCTTGTAGCTTTTTCAAAGCTAGAGAAAGTTCAGCCGTTCGTTCTGCTACTTTTTGCTCCAACGTTCTCGTCAAATTATATAATTGCAAATGAACATTAACACGAGCCAAGACTTCTTCTTGTTGAAAAGGCTTAGTAATATAATCTACAGCACCTAAAGAAAGACCTTTAACCTTATTAGAAGTTTCCGACAAAGCCGTCATAAAAATCACCGGAATTTCGCGAGTAGTAGGATCGGCTTTAAGCTGAGTACAAGTTTCAAAGCCATCCATTCCCGGCATCATTACGTCAAGTAAAATTAAATCTGGTGGCTTATATTTAACCTGTTCGAGAGCACTTTCGCCATCCAGAGCAACAGCAACTTGAAAATTAGCCTCAGCTAAAGTATCAGATAAAATTTCTAAATTAGCTGGAGTATCATCAACAATTAAAATAATCGCAGTTTCCGTATTAGTTATCATCTTCACTACTCAGCTTCGAGCGACTGGCTAAAAAGTTTTCTTAGACTACTCAAAATGAATTTTATTCAGCAAGTTGCTGCTCAAGAAATTCTCTGATTTGTTTAATTTGAAATTTCTTAGCTAGTTGTTGAATATGTTGGCTAAAAGGGAGCAGCTCGTCAGATATTTTGGCTATTTCTTGAGCTTCTTGGCTTAAATTCCTGAGTAATCCTTGTTTAGCTAAATCTAGCAAAACCTGTAATTTTTCTCGTTCGGGAAATACCATTTTAGGAGTGGGCAATTCGGCTTTGACAACCGTTTGCTGAGGATGATTATTTTCCGGTTCCGACTCATAAATCCATTGTAATTGTAAGTATTTCTGAAGCTTGGCTAAAAGTTCCTCTGCTTGTATTGGTTTCGCTAAAAAGTCATCTCCACCGGCGGTGATACTTTTATGTCGATCGATTGCTAAAACACTAGCAGAAGAAACAATTACAAGCATTTGTTGTAACTGTGGTGATTGACGCAATTGTTGTAACATTTCAAACCCATCCATTACAGGCATTGCTAAATCGGTAATAATTAGATCTGGTTGATAAGTTAAAGCTTTATCTAAACCTTCTCGACCATTTGCCGCCTCCAAAATTACAAAATTAAGAGGTGCGAGTAAGTTTACCACAACCGAGCGATTTTCCCAACGGTCATCAATAACTAGAATGTGCTGTTGTTTACCGTGATAGCCAATAATTTGACCTTGGTTAGCGATCGCGGCGGTCTTTGCCCATTCTTTAGCTTCTGGTAAACTTAAATCAAACCAGAAGCGACTGCCTTTACCTAGCTGACTAGTAACTTGAATTTCACTATCCATTAAATTGATAATTTTTTGACTAATTGCCAAACCTAATCCAGTTCCTTCAGCTTTTAGTTTACTTCCGCCTACCTGCTCGAAGGGTAAAAAGATTTGTTCTAATTTTTCCGAAGCAATTCCCATACCCGTATCATCAATTTGAAAGCGAAGCTGATAAATTGTGGGCGAGTCAGTAGAAGGATAGTAATTAAGTACGGTAACGCTAAATGTAACTTCACCGATACTGGTAAACTTAATAGCATTACTCAAAAGATTAATTAACACTTGACGCAACCTTTTTTCATCAGCCCGTACGCCCGTGGGTAACGTCGAATCAGCTTGGTAATTAAAAGCAATTTGTTTAGCTTGCGCCCGGAGACGACAGATTTCGACTACTCCTTGTAAAAATGCAGGTAAGTGAAACTCAACCCGATATAATTCCATTTTGCGAGCTTCAATTTTCGAGATATCTAAAACATCATTAATCAAAGTCAACAAATGAGTACCGCACTGATTAATAATTACCACTCCATGACGCTCTTGTTCCGATAAAGTTTTTGAGCGTTGGAGAATTTGAGCGTAACCTAAAATACCATTGAGAGGTGTGCGCAGTTCGTGACTCATACTAGCCAAAAATTCACTTTTTGCTTGATTAGCCGCATCAGCTAATTCTTTAGCTTCTTGTAGTTCCGCAGTACGTTCTCGAACGCGAATTTCCAGTTGTTGTGCTTGATTTCGCAATTGGTTTTCCGAATCTCTGAGAGCTTCAATAAAGTGTTTGCGTTCGGTAATATCGCGTAAAATTACCACATATTCGCGAAGATCGTGAGAAAAGCGATCGCTAAGTGAAACTTCGATCGCTAAATTTTCTTCTCCTCGGCGAAAATTTTGTTCGCTGCGTCGTTGCCAATTTTCCGGTAAATCGGTTAGTGCGCTAAAATATTTATTTAAATGGCTTCCAATCAACTCTAACGGATGTAAGCCGAATAACTTCACGGTTGCCGGATTAACTTGAGTAATTTTACCGCGATCGTCCAAAACAATAATCGCATCTTGAGCGATTTTAAAGAGTAGTTCGCTTTGTTCTCTCGCTTCATTAATTGCTTCAGCTTGAGGAAGACTAGTCCAACAGGCGATCGCCACTCCCACAAATCCAACCATTAATAACGCGATCGCCAAAAAATTTCCGGAAACTGCATCAGTTGTGGCAACTAAATTTCGCTCTAATCTCGCTTTCAGTTCCCAACTAAACCAAGTTGCGCCACAAACTAAAATTAATAAAACAGTTACCTGTACCGCGACAAAATTTTGATAACCTTTATGGAAACGCTTATGATAGCGCTCGCTCCACCATTGCGGCTGAAAGCAACTAAATTGAACTCGATTAATCAGCCAATCTAAACCTAAAACTACGAGCGGTAATAGCAATCCAATCGTTAAATTTTGCCAACCCCAAGCTAAACCACCAACAATTAACACCAGAACTTCAACTAAACAAAAAAATAGCGACCACCAAGGTAAAAAAACTTCCAAATTTCCTCGACGCAGCCATAAACCAAAATGAACTAAGATCATTGCAGAAAGATAACCAGTTCCTGTCACCATGACCGTTCGTTCTACGTTTCCCCAAAGCAAGCAAATTAAACTTAAAACTAGGGTAAAAGTTAAACCAGGTCCAAAAGCGCCGCGACGAGATACTACTGCAAACACAGGCGAAATATAGCGATCTAAAGCTAACTGATATAAAACACGAGGAGAATTACTCACTGCGGTAGCAGAACTAAGTAAACATCCCGAAGCCATAAAAAAAGTCACTAAGAAAAAGGCACTTTTGCCCCAAAAAGGCTCGGCGGCAGTCACTAAATGTAAAAAAGAATTATTGCCTAAACTCGGATCTGTTGCCAAAGTCATTAATAACCAAGAGCCTCCGATATAGACAATTGGCAGTAATAAAGCAGCGAAAGAAAGACTGCGCAAAGAAGCTTGTGGTTGGCGATTATCAGCAATAAATGAAGAAGCTGTTTCGCAACCATAAGCAGCATAAACAGCAAGAAAATACCATTTTGCCCAATCAGGAAATGAAAAACTGCTCCAAGTTTCTGGAACAAAACTAGGGCTATTGGGAGCAATAGCTAACCAACCGATTCCTTGAGTACAAAAAACGAGTAAAAAGCCGATTGCTGGCAGCATAAAAAAGAGATGAAGAATCCCTAAAGCGCGAGTTCCACTAAAGGCGACAATAAAGGGAATTGCTGTTAAACTAATTTTCAGCAAAGTTTCGGGGCTATTAATTCCCACAGCGTCCAAATTAGCTGTAATTAAATCGGTGAAAATAATCGCATTCATTGAGGGAACCGATACCCAACCTACCAAGTAGCCAATTGCAGCATAACGAGCCAAAAAAGGATAATTGGCGAGTAATTTGGTTGTATAATTTGGCGTTCCTCCAGATAAATTTGACCATCTAGTTCCTAAACGTTTGACTTGAAGATTGAGTAAGATTCCGACGATCGCCGCAGGAATCCAGACAAAAATTGCTTGGGTTCCTAAAGCAGCATTCATAGCTGGAGCCGGACCTAGCCACAACAAAAAGCCGCTTAAGCCAAAACCCCAAACTTCTAATACGCTTAAGAGACGAGGTAACTGTAGCTTGGGTAGTGGTTTTTGTGCTGGGGAAAGATGAGTCATTAGCACCTATAAATCTAGTTAATTAGTCATGGTTATGCCAACAACAGTATAATGAAAATTGAAAAAAAAATGTTAAATTCGAGCTTTGAATAACTGGCAAAGTTTTAAGCTAACAGTCCGATGAATTACTGGTGACGATCGCGTCGTTTACCGTCAAGCTAAATCGTTCCTGGGAAACAATCGCGCGATCGCGTCGTTCTCAGTGGTAAGTTAAAAGAGGATATCAATCAAGAGCGGTTTAAGGTGCTGGTTGTAATAAATGTTGGAGCAAACTAAGGCTAATTTCCGCAGTTAAGGCTAAAATTGCGACGGGAATTGCTCCGACTAAAAGAATTGAGTTATCGTATAAAGCAAAACCAAGAACAATAAAGTCTCCTAAGCCACCAACACCAATAAAAGCAGCGAGGGTGGCTGAGGCGATTGCTTCCACGACTGCTGTTTTGATCCCGCCGATAATAATTGGTAGAGCGAGGGGAATTTTGATTTGAGTTAAGATTTGTGATGGTGACATTCCCATACCTTTTGCTGCTTCGATAATTGCTGGGGAAATGCTCCGAAAGGCAACGTCTGTATTAATTAGAATTGGCGGTATGACTAAGAGGGTAATGGCGATCGCGGCGGCGGTAAAGGTAAGTCCAAAGTAGGGAATGGTGAGGAATAAAATTGCTAGGGAGGGAATAACTCGCAAACCGTTAAAGCTATTAATTACTATGGCTGATAGTTGACGATTTTGCGAACTTGCTAATCCTAAAGGTAGTCCGATTGCCATCCCGATGATTAAGGGTATGGCAACTAATTCTAGGTGACGCAAACAAGCTGAGATGAGTTTGTCGGAATTCTCTACTGCGTATTGGAAAGCTGCTACAAATATGTTCATAGTCGTTGGCGATCGCGTCATTATTTAGAATCGGAAAATTCTTTTATTCTTCTGGGTCTTGATTCCATTTTGAGGAAGATTCAGCCGCTTTTGGGGTTGTTTTGCGCTCAATTTCATAAGGTGAGGGAGAAGGTAAAAGTTCCAATTGTTTTGATTTTGGTTTTGGTTTTGGTTTCTTGACTTGCTGACTTTTTTTACTAGTTGAACTGCGCCTGCGTTCGGAGATTCTTTCTTCGCTAGTTCCTTCAGCAATTACTTCGTAAAGTATGGCTAATTTATCTTTTTGGCTTCCTTTACGCAATACTCTTCCCAGTCTTTGGACATATTCGCGAGTTGAACCTGTACCAGATAAAATAATTGCAATCCTCGCATCAGGTACGTCAACTCCTTCATTGAGAACGTGAGAAACAACCAGACTTTTGTATTCTCCTTCGCGAAAACGAGTGAGAATGTCATGACGTTCTTTAACTGGTGTTTGATGAGTAATCGCAGGAATAAGAAAATCCTGGGAGATGCGATAAACAGTAGCATTATCGTTAGTAAAAATGATAATTCGTTCCGGATAGTGACGGGAAATTAGATCGGTGAGAACGCGCAATTTACCATCAGTACCGAGAGCAATTTCTTTGGCTTGCCGATGTGCTAACATAGCTCTACGTCCTGCCGCAGAACGAGCCGAAGTTTGGACGAAAAGTTGCCAACCTTTCATACTACTTAAGGAAATATTACTTTGGCGGAGAAATTCATTGCGAATTTTGATGGCTTTGTCGTAGTGAGAGCGCTCGTCTTTAGATAACTTAACCTTAATAGTGACAATTTTATGCTCTGCTAGAGCTTGACCGGATAATTCTTCTGGGCTTTTGCGATAAACCACTTTCCCGATCAATATATCTAAATCTTGATGTCGTCCATCGGTGCGATCGGGAGTAGCAGTAAGTCCGAGACGATAAGGTGCGATCGCGTATTCAGCGATAACCCGATAAAAGTCTGTGGGTAAGTGATGACATTCATCAAAAATTAGTAAAGCATATTTGTTACCTAAAGTTTCCGCATGGATTGCCGCACTATCATAAGTAGAGACTAAGATCGGCGTGCGATCGCGCGAACCTCCTCCCAATAATCCCACCTCCACATCCGGAAACGCTGCCAATAACTGTGCGTACCATTGGTGCATCAAATCTAAAGTTGGGACGACAATCAGCGTCGTACGTGGCGTTGACTGCATCGCCAGTTGCGCCAAATAAGTCTTTCCCGCCGCCGTCGGTAAGACCACAACCCCTTGACGATTTGCCCGTTTCCATGCTAAGAGAGCTTCACTTTGATGGGGATAAGGTTCCATTTCAAAGCTAGCAGTGAGTTCCAGAGGCAAAAATTCCCGCGCTTCGTCGATAAAATTAGTATTATGAGCCTGTAAAGCTTCCACTAGAGGGCGATAGTTAATCGCCGGAATGCGAAACTTTTCCACGCGATCGTCCCAAGTAGCGTAATCTATCCAGACTTTACCCCTCGGTGGTGGATGGAGAAGGAGAGTTCCTCGATGAAATTGTAGTTTAGGAGTTCGCGGCATTGAGTTGCGATCGCAGATGTTTCAATGCTTATTG
>NZ_JAAHBQ010000071.1 GCF_020144665.1 Oscillatoria salina IIICB1
GCAGAGCCAGGGAACGAGAATTAACCCATCTACCCTCGTCCCTAGGCTGGCTAGGCTGGAGTGGAGGCGGAGCCTCCTGGGGGCATTCCCCGGCGGAGCCAGGGAACGAGAAAAATGAGCTACAAACGAGAAATCTTTCTCTATCGGGGGAGTGAAGAAACCTAGGGAAATTATTTATATCCTGAACCCATAAGCTGTGGCTTTTACCAACAAATTTGGCTGTTAGCTCGATCTTGAGCCAATTTAACAGAATTACTGTAGGAAATATTTATGGAAGAAGTAACCAATATCGGGAAAAAGCCAAACCAACCTGATAGTAAAGAAGTGGAAAATTGGGCTTCGTTAATCGGTGGTGGGGCTTTGGTTCTTCTCGGCTTAAAAGAACGTTCTTTGCGCGGAGTTTTGATGACTTTGGCGGGAGGAGGTTTAGTTTATCACGGAATGCCAAAAGAAAATCTAGGCGACAAAGCCCAAGCCGCATTAGGACTGAATCAAACTATCAAAGCTGAGAAAACTGTCACGATTAATAAGCCAGTGGCAGAGTTATATAACTATTGGCACAACTTTGAAAACTTGCCGACATTTATGGAGCATCTTCAGTCGGTGACAGTGCAGGATGAAAAGCGTTCCCATTGGGTAGCAAAAGCGCCTTTGGATACAAAAATTGAATGGGACGCAGAAATAATTAAAGATGAGCCAAATCATTTAATTGCTTGGGCTTCTGTAGACAATGCCGACATAGAAAATTCCGGTTTTGTTCGGTTTCAACCTGCGCCTGCGGGACGAGGTACACAAGTGAAAGTGGCAATTGAATATAATCCGCCGGGAGGAATTGTAACTGACGCGCTGGCGAAACTTTTTGGTGAGTCGCCGGAACAAAGAGTCGGTAACGAATTAAGTCGTTTTAAGCAGTTAATGGAAGCAGGAGAAATTGCAACGATCGCAGGTCAACCTCAAGGAAGTTAATTAGTTTTTGGTATGGGAAATTTAGCGAAATTTTCAGTTAAAAAGTTCAAAATATTAACAATTTTTGCAATAATGTTTTTGGGCTTGACTATTTGTGTATTTAGTGCTAGCAATAACAGTTGTGCGGCTTGGGCAGCACCTTTAACTCCGGAAGCTGAGTCTTACCAAGTTGATAAGAGTCCGGAAAAGGTACGGGTGAATTTAGATGCTGCTAAAAATGAGGGAAAAGAGTTAGCAGCAGGTGCAAAGGAAAAGGCTGAAGCTACGTTAGATACGATGCAAGAAAAACTCGATTTCTCAGATAAAAATAAGGAAAACGTTCAAGATAAGCCTGTTTTGGTGCAAGACAAGAAAAGATGATTGTAGTTTCAATATCTCTTGCTGGAAGAAATTCCTAGCCACTCTTAAAAATTTTTGGTAATGGATGAACTAGCTAAAATGAGGCGAGTAAGTAAAACTTTTTAGTCGAATTTTGATTGATAGAAAAGTATGATTAAAAGCAAAAAACAAGCAAAATTTTTAAAATCAATTGCGATTGTCTTGGTAGCAATGTTGGGAATAATTGCGACGAATTTAACGATAAATATTCAACCAGCGCAAGCAGAAATAGGAAATAATTTTCTCGCTTACAACATCAATAAAGAAATTGACCAGCAAAGAAAGGAAGAAACAGAAAAGCGTTACGGGGAAGATGCAGGAAAAGTAGTTAATCAAGCGAGACAACATAACCAAGAAGATTCTAACTCGGCGCTAAAAATCAAACCGGAAGATTCTTTACCGGAAAA
This sequence comes from Oscillatoria salina IIICB1, assembly GCF_020144665.1. Taxonomy (NCBI): domain Bacteria; kingdom Bacillati; phylum Cyanobacteriota; class Cyanophyceae; order Oscillatoriales; family Oscillatoriaceae; genus Oscillatoria; species Oscillatoria salina. The sequence goes on from NZ_JAAHBQ010000071.1 coordinate 1,752, forward strand.
AGCAAGCAAATTTTTCAACCAAGTGAAAGATAAAGGTTTGGTAGACAAAGAAACTCAATCCTAGAAAAATATTAGCGGAGAAAATTAACTAATGAAAGCAGTTTGTTGGCACGGTGCAAAAGATGTTCGAGTAGATAATGTCCCAGAACCGAAAATTTTGAACCCTCGCGATGCAATAATTAAGATTACTTCGACAGCGATTTGTGGTTCAGATTTGCACTTGTATGATGGCTTTATTCCGACAATGGAATCTGGTGATATCCTCGGTCACGAATTCATGGGTGAAGTCGTCGAAGTGGGTTCCGGAGTGAGTAACTTAAAAAATGGCGATCGCGTCGTGATTCCGTTTACAATTTCTTGTGGAAATTGTTTCTTTTGTAACCGAGATTTATGGTCATTATGTGATAATTCTAACCCGAATGCTTGGATGGCAGAAAAATTCTACGGTCATTCACCATCAGGATTATTTGGTTACTCACATTTACTCGGTGGCTATGCTGGAGGACAAGCAGAATATGCGCGAGTTCCCTTCGCTGACGTAGGACCTTTAAAAGTACCTGATGGACTCACCGACGAACAAGTTCTGTTCCTCACAGATATCTTTCCTACAGGTTATATGGCGGCAGAAAATTGTAATATTCAACCAGGTGATACTGTCGCAATTTGGGGTTGTGGACCTGTAGGACAATTTGCAATTCGTAGCGCTTATATGTTATGAGCAGAAAAGGTAATCGCTATTGATAGGATACCGGAAAGATTAGCCTTAGCAAAAGCAGCAAATGCAGAAGTCCTCAACTACGAAGAAATTGACGTAGGGGAAGCAGTTAAAGAAATGACTGGAGGAAGAGGACCCGACGCTTGTATTGACGCAGTGGGAATGGAAGCCCACGGAACCGATGCAATGGCATTGTACGATAAAGTTAAGCAAGCAGTGCGCTTAGAAACCGGACGAGCGTTAGTATTAAGACAGGCGATGGCTACGCCGACCTTGCGGTACGCGGCTTGTCGCAAAGGTGGTACAGTTTCGGTTCCTGGTGTTTATGGTGGCTTTATTGATAAAATGCCGATGGGTGCAGTGGTGAATAAAGGTTTGACGATTAAATCTGGACAAACCCACGTACATCGCTATTTACAGCCTCTCCTAGAACGCATTCAAAATCAAGAAATTGACCCTTCTTTTGTCATTACTCACAAAATGAAGTTGGAAGACGCACCTAAAGGTTACAAGATTTTCCGCGATAAAGAAGACAATTGCATCAAAGTTGTCCTCACACCCTAGTTAATTGATAGAGACGTAGCAATGCTACGTCTCTACAGGAAATTTTAGGAGAGAAAGGCGATCGCTTCACAGTTTATCTTTTTTCCCAGTCCCCAGTCCCCAGTCACCAGTCCCCAGTCCCCAGTCACCAGTCCCCAATTTCCTAACGTGGACGAAATAGATGATAATGGTCAGGATGGTAGAGACGCGATCGCGCTTTTTTCCCTGACAAAGCAGGACTAATCAAGTACAAAGTTGTCCGAATTAAGTTATTTTCTTGAGTAACTTTTGCCATTTTGTCAAGGGTTGTCAAGAAAATCTTTTCATCTTCCCAACCGACGCGGAAGCAAACAGCTACGGGTGTTTCCGGTGGATAATGTACCAACAACTTAGCTTGAGCTTTTTCCACATGACGGGCGGCGAGATATAAGCACAAACTGGCTTTATGGGCTGCTAAAGCAGTTAATTCTTCACTTTCCGGAACTTTTGAAGCAGCGCCACTAATGCGCGTCAGAACGATTGTTTGCACCAAATTAGGAACCGTTAATTCTACGTTTAATTTCGCTGCGGCTGCTTGGAAAGCACTAATTCCAGGAATCAACTCAAAAGGGATATTTTCCTCAGCTAAAAGGTGCATTTGTTCGTGAATTGCGCTATATAGAGTTAGATCGCCAGAATGGAGACGTACTACCGAGAGATTAGCCTTGACACGCGCGATCGCCAAAGGCAAAATTTCTTCTAAAGTCTTATTACTCGTATTCAGCAACTCTGCATCAGCCCGCACAAACTGCAAAATTTGCTTCGGTACTAACGAATCAGCATAAATAATAACATCCGCCGCTTGGAGAACTTTTACTGCTTTGAGCGTCAGTAAATCAGGATCGCCGGGACCCGCCCCAATAAAGTAAACTGCTGGTTGAAGAGAAGATGGAGACGCTTGGTACATAAATCAGAGAAAAAATTTTCCAAATTATCCTGATGATAGTTCCTAGCTAGAGAATAATGTACAGTAGATGCACCCTGGTTCGGCTCTAGAGTTTCCCCTCTAGAGCTTTTATTATGGCGATTTTTCCGGATGACAGCTAAGTCCCTGGAAAAAAGAAAGTGGTAGATGCACCCTTGTTTAGCTCTAGAGTTTCCCCTCTGGGGCTTTTTATTTGGCGATTTTTCCGGATTTGAGAGAAGTTCCCAGAAAAAAGAAAGTGGTAGATGCACCCTGATTTAGCTCTAGAGTTTCCCCTCTGGGGCTTTTTTACTTTATTTGACGATTTTTCCTGATTGAAGCCAAATCCCTGGAAAAAAGAAAGTGGTAGATGCACCCTGGTTTGGCTCTAGAGTTTCCCCTCTAGGGCTTTTTTATTGTGTGTGTTTAGGTGTTAGTTTGTTCTGGAGTGGACTGTTGTTGAGGAGGGACGACATCCGGGAGACGACGCTTGAGTAGATACAGCCAAGCTAGTCCGAGTAAACCAAATGCGATCGCCATTAAACTTATCAGTTGGGCTACCCGTAGCGGTCCAAACATCAAGCTATCAGTGCGCAATCCCTCGATCCAAACTCGACCGCAACTATAAGCTACCATATAAACTAACGCTAGAGTACCTGTTTTCAGTTTTCCTCGATGGCGCAATCCCCAAAAGAAAAGATACATCAGCAAAGCAAAGACCATTAAGTTCCACAAAGATTCATAAAGAAAAGTAGGGTGAAAATACTCATAGTCGATATACTCCAAAGGACGACGGTTAGGAGGAATATACAACTTCCAAGGTAAATCCGTGGGAGCACCAAAAGCTTCAGAATTGAAAAAATTACCCCAACGTCCGATCGCTTGTCCTAAAATTAAAGAAGGGACAACCAAGTCAGCTAACAGCCAAACCGAAATTTTATTCAAACGACTAAAAATTAAAGTGGCGATCGTCCCACCAATAATTGCGCCGTGAATAGCAATACCACCTTTCCAGATTGCGATAATTTCTTCTGGACGTTGAGCGTATTCTTGCCACTGAAACAAGACATAGTAAAGTCTAGCACAGGGAATCGCCGCAATTACCAACCAAATTGCCAAATCTGCTAAAAGATCTGGGTTGACATGACGACGCGAAGCGAGATATTGAGATAAGGTAACGCCAATTAAAACGGCTGAAGCTATTAATAAGCCATACCAGCGAATAGTTAGCGGACCAATTTCCAAGATAATTGGACCTGGAGATTGAAATTGAAAGGCTAAGAGTAGCATTAGCGATAGATAAAGTTGAGATTAAATAAAAAAAGGCTTCAAGTAATAGTGTACTGACTAACGGATCTAAATTCTCACCCCTAGTAAACTACCTTAAGTTTCCATCCTCCCATTAGCTGTCTAAGTAAAATAAACATTATCAATTCGTTTGATCTTACCATTCAAACTACCACTCTCGAAATCTTCAATATCTGCACCCACTTGCCTTTCTAATAACTTTAATTCACCTAACTCAGAAATAGCGATCGCCACATAAATTATCCGCAAACAACTACCCACAATTGTCCCAGATTCCGCAACTTGAATACTGGTTAAAACTATCCCCCATAATTAATCCTTTCTGCATCACAATCGTCAAAAAAATGGTAAAACTACTTAGCCTTTCCCTTTGCGCCTTTGCACCTTTGCGCGAAATACTTCTACAATCAAAATAAGAACCGAGAAAAAAACTAAGAATTAATGGCTATTCAAAGCAAAGATAACTTAACTAAAATTAACAACCAAGAACCATTACTAGGCAAATCTTTAAACGAATTAACCGAGTGGGTGCAACAACAGGGACAACCGAGCTATCGTGGTAAACAATTATATCAGTGGCTTTACCAACAAGGAGCGCGATCGCTCTCTGAGATCACCGTATTTCCCAAACAATGGCGCGAAACGGTGAAAGATTACCCCCTAGGTCGCTCTACTATAGATTACCAGAGTGTTGCCCCAGACCGAACCCGTAAATATCTGCTTCGTCTGGCTGACGATCTAATTATCGAAACTGTGGGAATTCCTACCAGTAAACGTCTCACGGTTTGTGTTTCTTCGCAAGTCGGTTGTCCGATGCAGTGCGATTTTTGCGCGACTGGAAAGGGTGAGTATATTCGTAACCTGAAACATCATGAAATTGTCGATCAGGTGTTAACTGTCCAAGCGGATTTTCAAGAACGAGTTAGTAATGTAGTATTTATGGGGATGGGTGAACCGTTGTTGAATATCAAAGAAGTAGTAGCGGCGGTGCGATCGCTAAATGAAGATGTGGGGATCTCCCAGCGATCGCTAACTATTTCTACTGTCGGTCTTCCCGGACGCATTCGTCAACTCGCCCAACATCAATTACAAGTTACTTTCGCTGTTAGTCTTCACGCCCCTAACCAAAAATTACGCGCACAACTTATTCCTAGCGCTAGTCACTATCCCCTGGATAAATTATTAGCAGAATGTCGCGAATACGTCCAAATTACCGGGCGCAGAGTAACTTTTGAATACATTCTTTTAGCTGAAGTAAATGACTTACCTCAACACGCTTTAGAATTAGCCAAAAAACTCCGTGGCTTTCAAACTCACGTCAATCTTATTCCCTACAACCCAATTGTGGAAGTAGACTATCAACGCCCCAGCCAACAACGAATAGAAGCATTCACCGAAGTGCTGAGGCGCGAAAATATTGCGGTTAGCGTGCGTTATTCTCGTGGCTTAGAAACTGATGCCGCTTGTGGGCAACTTCGTGCTTCTCGTCACTAGCCATAATTAGCATTTATTCCCGGAGCGTAAGCTTCAACAACTTTACCCGTGCGGGAGCAATTTACCATTAAATAGTCACATTCATTACATTCAGTTTGCACGAGCTGATTATTTGTAAAGTAATGACGTTGACATTGACTCCCGCAATTAGGACAGCGCACTATTTGGGTTAAACGCATTTTCAAACCTTGAATTTTTTTTGTTAAAGTCATTTTAAATGCTAAATCTAATGACTGTTTCCAGCCATTAATTACTCAAAAATTGATTATCTTTGCTGAAAGAACTATTTCTTTCATCTCTATTTATTATTTCAATTTTTCTTTTCGATGTCAATCTAGCTGGAGATGGATCTTGTCTCAAATACTGTCGATCCCCGTAGTTTTCTCGTTTATATGGTTCGAGCGCAAGGCAATTTTGGTTAGCCAGACATCTTGCCTAAAAATGACGATTAGTAGCCCAATTAGTCGTCAGGGAGATTAATTGCGGTTGTCTTCTTAGTTTTTCGCTGTTTTCTACAGTAATTCTTCAGTATTACCGAGAAAAAAATCTTAAGAATTAATTAAGGTTGTTGCTTGGACCAGAAGTTGGATTTTTCTATGAAAAGATAATAGTACTGACGCGATCGCAACTGGGAAATAACCTCTAACGTTTCACCTCTGTGAAAAAGTTAGGAAAATCTTCACAATTGATGCTGAAAATTAATTTAAATAACTGTCATGATAAACTAACCTCAGCCAAAATAACTTGACAATCAAACTTGTGGAAGCTCAACCCAGAGAAATCCAAAACTATCAAACAGTCGAGGGAAGAAGTCCTTTTGAAGAATGGCTTGAGTCTCTTAGGGACAGTAGAGGTAAACTAATAGTTGATAAGCGAATTAGGCGTGTTAGGGTAGGTAATCTAGGAGACTATCGTTCAGTAGGAGACGGGATATTTGAGTTAAGAATTGATTACGGTCCCGGCTACAGAGTATATTTTGGACAAGTAGGAACTACCCTAGTGCTTCTTCTTTGTGGTGGGGATAAAAGTAGCCAAAAGCAAGATATTCTCAAAGCAAAAGAATATTGGAGAAATTATGAAAGACGTAAAAGTATCACCCAGTAGAAACTATCATGAATATCTCATGGAAGCTCTGCAAGATCCAGAAAGAGCGGCTGGAAATATTGAAGTTGCTTTAGAAATCGAAGCAGGAAAACCCGAACCAGAAATACTCCACCTAACCCTAAAAGATATTATCGATTCTCGCGTCGCGGCAAATAATCTTTCACCCGAAGCTAAACTACACTATGAGAAACTGGCTAAAATTCTCTCAGAAACACAAGGTGTAGAAATTTTTACTTTCATTGAGTTACTATCGGCATTAGGCTTTCGTTTAGCGGTTGTTTCTACATGATGATTGCCACATCTCAATTATCATTATTACTACCTTCTTCTACCGCCGCAAGTTTCAATATTACCAGCTTCATCTAAGGAGATTTGATTTCCTTGTCCACACTGAAATCCACCAAAATTTTGATCTCTTCGGAGCGTACAAAATTCTAGCGTGTTATTAGGATAAAATTGGGCTAAACCCCCTTGTTGACATTCTATTCCGGCAAATCTTCTGTCTTTACTCAAGAGACATTTTTTCAGATTCCCGTTTTCGTGTAAACTAATTTTACTAGCCTCTTGACAATAGATACCTTGATAGTTTTGCTCTAAATGCAAGGTGCATTCTCTTAAATTGCCGTTTGCATATAAGCTAATACTATAATTTTGATTGCATCTGATGCCAGAAATAACGCGGGTGGTGGTAGTATTTGCTTTTAATGGTTGAGGTGAAAAAGTGTTTATTGCTCCTAATCCTAGGAATGTTACTACTATGACTAATCTATTTTTAAAGCTCATGATTTCACTCTGATTTTTGGGTTTTATTGCTCGGTAATTTTGGTCATTTAGTTAGTTGTCTGAGATGTTTCGCTACGCTCAACATGACAATTAAGGGTTAGATGTTTGGCTGCATTAAACATGACAATTGTGGTTAGGTTTTACTCACCTTTTTTTCACTTGTCTGAGATGTTTCGCTGCGCTCAACATGAGAATTAATTTGGCTTTAATATCACTTAAATGAAATAAAATTTCCAGTAAATGGCGATCGCTAAAGGGTACAATTTGACTCAGAATTCCAACTCTAAGCAAATTGTGCAAGAAACTCTTTCTCGGTCGCTTCTAGTACCCAATTCGCGATCGCCGTTTACTCTTCAACTTCCTAAACTCAAAATGACCAAAGCAAAATTTGCTAATATTAGCATCATACCAGAGAAAGAAAAATAGCGATCGCTCTTTAAGCTGGATGAAAATAATTGTAAATTTCCTGTGCTAATACTGAACCAATACCGGGAACTGCTTGTAATTGTTGAAGATTTGCTTCGCGAATGTAGTCAATAGAATGAAAATGTGCTAATAGTTCTTTTTGTCTAGCAAAGCCTAAACCGGGAATGTCATCGAGACGCGATCGCCGCAGCTTACTTGTACGTTGTTGACGATGAAAACTAACTGCAAAGCGGTGGGCTTCGTCTCTCAATCTTCGCAAAAGTTGCACTCCTGGTTGTTCGGAATTCGTGTGTAAAGGTAAAGATTCTCCTGGTAAAAATATCTCTTCTCTTTGCTTGGCTAAACTCACTACGCGCACATCTTCAAGTAAGTTTAAATCTTGCAAAACGGCGACAACTGCTGATAGTTGACCTTTGCCACCATCAATCATAATTAAATCGGGAAAATCAGGATTTCCTTGACGTTCTAAACTTGTATTTTCAGCATATTTCCGAAAGCGACGGCGAATAACTTCCGCCATACTCGCAAAGTCATCTGAATGTCCAGCCCTAACATTAGGGTCTTTAATTTTATAATGACGATAATGTTGTTTGGCGGCTACTCCATCCACAAAAACTACTTGGGAAGCAACTGCATTTGCACCTTGAATGTGAGAAATATCATAGCCTTCAATTCGTTTTGGTAAGTCAGCTAAGTCGAGAATTTCAGCTAAATCTTGCAGCGCTTCTAGGTTACGATCGGCAAAGCGTTGAGTACGTTCTAATTCATATTTGGCATTGCGTTCAACCATTTCAATTAATTCTGCCTTGATTTGTCTTTGGGGTGCAATTATTTGCACTTTGCGACCTTTAATTTCGCTCAACCAATCGACTAAAATTTCGGTTTCGGGTAATTCATATTGAACGATAATTTCAGGAGGAATTTCTACCGAATCAACATAAGAGTAATGTTCTTCTAAAACTCGTTGTAAAATTTCTCCAGGTGTACCCGATTGTGCGTCAGCAAAAAAGCCTAATCTCCCGACTAATTTACCAGCCCGAATTTGAAATAATTGAATACAACCGTGTTTGTCGTCAGCAGCGATCGCGATCGCGTCTCTGGAGACGGTATCATCAGGTAAGGAAACTTTCCGATCTGCCTGGAGTGCTTTCAATCCCTGAAGGCGATCGCGAATTTGCGCCGCTAACTCAAAGTTTAACTCGCCTGCGGCTTTTTCCATTTGCTGTTGCAAAAGTTCGAGTAATTCTCCCGTCCTTCCTTGAAAAACCATTGCTACTTTTTGCACGATTTGATGGTATGCTTCTGGAGTAATTAAAGCTTGACAAACACCAGGACAACAGCCAAGATCGTAATTAAGACAAGGACGGTCTTTAAATAAAGGTCGCGGACGCTGACGTAACGGAAAAAGGCGCTTGACAAGATGCAGGGTACTGCGTAATAATCGGACATCTACATAAGGACCGTAATATCTATCTTTTTCGTTTCCTTTACGTCGCTTGCGAGTGATAAATATACGCGGATAATCTTCCGACCAAGTTATGCAAACATAAGGGTATTTTTTATCATCCTTTAACAGAACATTAAAATACGGCTGATGCTGCTTGACAAGATTGGCTTCTAATGCTAGAGCTTCGGCTTCAGTATCAGTAACGATAAACTCAATTTCCGCCACCTGACGTACCATCATGCGAAGGCGATCGCTCAATTGTTGTCCAGGTCGAAAATAGGAACGAACCCGCGATCGCAGTTTCTTCGATTTACCGATATAGAGAATATTCCCAGAGCGATCGCGCATCAAATAAATCCCCGGTTCCAGAGGAATTTCTTTGAGGATTTGCTCTAAGCGTTCTGGATCTTGAATTAAGAGTAGCTCGGTTGTAGAGGTTGCCACAGTAGTATAAATGCTCTTTACGCTTACCAATAACTATAATAAACACAGCAGCGCTTTTGCGGAGATAGTGTTAACCGTCACGATCGTTGAGTGAGTAATAATTTTGAGTCGATCTAGATCTAAAGTAGTATTTTGTTCGCAAAAATTTCACAAAAGCTTGAAAAATTCACCCTGTAAGTAAGTTGCTCGAATAACAGTTAACAGAAGATACTTTTCTTGTCATCGCTTAGCGAGCCGCTCTTTAATAAATTTTCGTTAGTAAGAGCGTTAGTTACTCCCGAATCATTACTTCCCCAAATAGCTAGAGGTTGTTATGCAGAAAATATTGAAAAATGTATTTGAGCCAGATCGATTACCAGAAGATGTACCAAGTTACTTATCTGCACCTCAGTTACTCGTAGCGCGAGGTTGGCGATCTTTTGAGTAACAAGAGCATATTTCATTTGTGTATTTAAGGTTGTCCGGGGAGGAGAAGCAATGATATCCGATCCACCAGAATTGCGTAGTTTAAAAATTTTGCTCGTTGAGGATACGCCAGTTAATCGCCAATTGTTAGTCAACCAACTCATGGTACTCGGTTATCAAGCTGATTGTGTCTCCAATGGTGTCGCAGCCCTTAACCGCTTAACTAAGCAAGACTACGATCTGATCTTGATGGATTGTATAATGCCCGTTCTCGATGGCTATCTAACTACCGAAGCTCTGCGCGCTCGAGAAAGTAACTCTCGTCGCACGATTGTCGTTGCTATGACTGCTAATATTTCCCCAGGAGAGCGACAAAAGTGTTTAGCCGCAGGTATGGATGATTATCTGAGTAAGCCGATTCAATTGGAAATCCTAGCGACTATTCTCGCTCGTTGGTCGTCAGTGCTGGGTGTTCGGGTTCCAGAAAGTTGCCACTCAGTAATCGAAAACTACAATCTAGCAGATGACCAACAGCAAATCGATCGCCCGATCTTACCGATGGAAGTTTCTACCGAAAGCGAGCTACCGAGTCCCGAACGAGGTGAAATTCCCGTCGAATTAGCTCGTCTGCGCGAACTTTCTCGCGGCGATCTTGAGTTTGAGTTAGAAATGTTACAAGCTTTTGTCGAAGATGCTCCTGTTTATCTGGAACAAATACGTCAAGCAATTTCCACTGGCGATCTTAATTCCCTTGCTCTCACGGCTCATCAACTCAAAGGTGCTGCGATGACAGTGGCAATTTATGAACTTCCCGAACGAGCCAAACAGTTAGAAAATTTAGCTGTCAATAACTGTCTCGAAAAGGCAAGAGAACTGCTAGCTGAGTGCGAGAGAATTGTTGATGAAGTTCATAATTTCCTTGCTGATTTAGTCCAAACGGAGAAATCCTCCCGTTTGTAATCTATTTGTAGAGGTTGAGGCTTCAAGCAGATTCTGAACCAAGGTTATTTAGATTAGTTTACTATCCATCAAGCAACTGTTTCGCGATCGCTGTTCTTGCTATCTATCCAAATTATTTCTCCAATTATTCTTTATTCAATTTTTTTTTGAATTCAATTTTTTTTGATTTAACTTCTTCTTAATTTTATCTCAGTTTATTATCAAGCATCAAGGCTCTTTTGTCAAGAATAATTATTTATTTTACATCAGAAAAAATTTCAGAACAAAGTTAATTATTATTTCCGATCTCCGCTCCGGCACAAACTTTACAAAATAATGTAAAGAAAAGTAACATGGTGAAAGAAAAGGTAGTAGAAACCTCACGAAACCAGCAAAGAGCAATGAAAAAAATTCTTGTAATCGAAGATGAAAGAATTCTGCGCCAAAGCGTAGTAAAAATTCTTAAAAATGAGAACTTTGAGATTATAGAAGCAAAAAATGGCAGTATGGGAGTTTACTTAGCCAGAACCCAAAAACCAGACTTGATTCTTTGCGATCTAATTATGCCAGAATTAGATGGTTACGGAGTCCTAGGAATTTTGCAACAAGATCCCAACACAGTAATGATTCCCTTTATTTGTCTGACTGCTCAAGAAGACCGAGCTTCTCTGCGACAAATAATGGAACTAGGAGCTAGCGACTATATTACCAAGCCTTTCACCAGAAGCGAACTACTAGGCGCGATCGCCACTCAATTAGGAAAACGAGAAAGGCTGCGTCAGCAACAAAATCTCGCCTTGTTAGAAGCAACTGCAAAACTAAATCGTCTCGCCTACTACGACAGTTCGACTAAACTGCCCAATCAACTCTTATTAAGAGAAGAATTTACCAAGATCGTGCAATTGAATCTTTACCAGTCTCAGGTAGTACCGCTAATGATACTATGCCTCAACCAATTCCAACGCTTTACTTACGGTTTAGGTACCAAATCTAGTGAAAAGCTACTCCAAGTAATAACCGAGCGCATAATTGTTTGTGCTGGTATTCATAGTTTAGTAGCCCGACTTAATGAAGAACAATTTGCAATTTTATTGCCTAAACTTAACGCCAGAAAAAAGATTGAGAAAATAGCTCAAACCTTACTAGAAATTTTATCTCAACCTTTTGATTTAGAAGAGAAAAAAATCTATATTTCTTGTAGTATTGGGATCGGAATTTTTCCTTTAGATGGTAACAAGCTTGATTCGCTGTTACAAAACACAACTGCGGCATTAGCTGAAGCCCAACAGATGAGCGGCAATCGCTATCAGTTTTACAGGCCAAGTTTGAAAGAGCAATCCTCAGACCGTTTTCAATTAGAAATGGACTTGCGTTTAGCAGTAGAACAAGGAGAATTACTAGCTTATTATCAACCCCAATTAGACTTAAAAACCGGAAAAATAGTTGCAGCAGAAGCTCTCATGCGTTGGCAACGTCCCGATAGTAGTTTTGTTTCCCCAGCTAAATTTATTCCTCTTGCTGAAGAAATTGGTTTAGTAATAGCCCTTGATGAATGGATGCTTTATGCTGCTTGTAATCAAGCTAAAATTTGGCAGCAACAAGGATTAAATTTGACTGTAGCAGTAAATCTTTCAGGCGTACATTTTAATCAGTCCGATCTGAGTAGGAGAGTGGTTCGAGTCTTGGAAAACACAGGTTTAGAACCTCAATACTTAGAATTAGAAGTCACTGAAACTGCACTAGTACAAAACCAAGAGCGCGCGATCGCCACTCTCCAGGAATTAAAAGCGCTCGGAATTAGACTATCTTTAGATGATTTTGGCAGTGGTTACTCTTCTTTGATGTATTTACAGCAATTTCCTTTCGATAGCTTAAAAATTGACCGCAGTTTTATCCAAAACTTAACCAAAGAGTCAAAAAACGAAGCGATCGTCACAGCAACTATTCAAATGGCACATAGTCTCAATTTGCAAGTAGTTGCCGAAGGAGTGGAAACTCAGCAAGAACAAGCTTTTCTCAGCCAACATCAGTGCGATCTAATTCAAGGTTACGCGATCGGTCATCCGATGCCACCACTCGAACTGCAAAAAATGCTTCAGCTTAATCAACAAACAAATCAAGCGATCTCTCTAAAAAAAGCTGCTAATAATTTATCGAGTTTGAATTAATTTCAGTTAAGGAGAACGAAGATTAATTTTCAGCGTCAATTAGAGGAACTCAAAAGCTAAAAAGTTTGTTGGTATTTTGGCTTCCATGAGAATAAAAAAAGCCCGCCTCTGCGGACTCTCATCTAACCATCTAGAATGTCTAAAATTTTTAACTCATCAATGCGAGTACGTGACTTAGGCTTTCTTGAATTTGCGACGAGTAGCAAAAACACCACCCACAACTACTAAACCTAAAAGTGCAGAAGGTTCGGGCACTTTTTCTCCAGGTTCATTGCTAGCAACTTTAATAGTTTTACTGTAGTAACCAGTGTGAGAGGTTTTATCTTTGGCATCCGCCGCGATCGTATTTGTTTCGACAGCATTAAAACTGTAAACCCAGTTAACTTCTCCATCAACAGTAACTTTGGCAATTTCGCTGATTTGAATTGGACCGGGAATAAAGCCCCCATCGAGAAACGCTTTCACACTATACATAATCGGATCGCTTTGCCAAGTATGAAAGTGTTCTGGTTTGGTTAAACGTTCGGTTAAATCATAATGTCCGATTAAACCAATTTCAATTTCCCCGGTTTCTTCGTTGAGTGTTAAGTTAGAAATATTCGGATCTCCAGAGCGAGGACGACCTAATGTCGTTAGAGAGGTTAGTGCTTGTTGGTATTGGTTGGCGGTAACTACATTAGTGAGATTATAAGCACCGAGGAAGTCGTCAAGCCATTGCTGACCAAAAATTGCCCAATCAGCGCCAGTAACAGTCTCGACAGTAACTTGATGAGAACCTAAGTTTGCGGAAAAGCCAACATTTTCGAGAACATCTTCACCGAAAGCCCAAAGTTCGACGTTGGTATATAAGCTATCATCGGTTAAAGCTTGAATTGCTTGTGCTTCGTCTCTTTGAGAGATATCAGAATTGTCCGGACCGTTGTAAGTTTGGAAATTGTCAGTATTAAATTCGATATTAGTAGCTTTAAGAGTTCCCGCCCAAGCTGAGTTTGTGGCGATCGCGCTAACGCTTACTACTACTGAAGCACCTAATAAGATTTTTTTGATTGGATTTTTCATTTTACTATCACCTTGATTTTTGAGCTATTGATGTGATTAAGATGCACTTCTATATTTCTCTATTTCTTGTTTCTTTGCTTAGTATACAAATTCTCGTTTCCCAATAGGTAAAGCTAGCGTAAATTTTGTTTTTGCTAGCTTCCCTAATTTAACTATTTTGCTTAATTTTTTAATAATTCAACTGAGTATTTTTACGACTGTAAAAACACTGAGATTCTTTTGACTGCTGTTTTTAATACTTCTGGATCTCGAACTAAAGCAAAGCGCACGTACCCTTCACCATTTTTCCCAAATCCAGCTCCAGGTGAGGCAGCAACGCCAGTATTTTCTACTAATTTCGTGCAAAATTCTGAGGAATTATTTTGCCATTTCTCCGGTAATTTTGCCCAAACATACATAGTTGCAGGTGGTAAAGAAACCTGCCAACCAATATCGTGTAAAGCGGCAACAAAAACATCTCGTCGCTGACGGAAAGTAGCAACTGTCGTCGTGACAGTTTCTCGATCTTCATTTAAAGCTGCGATCGCACCATTTAAAATCCCTCGATATTGATTAAAATCGATCGCCGCTTTCACTTGACGCAGGGCGAGAATTAGCTCTGAATTTCCGATCGCGTAACCAATGCGAAAACCGCCCAAATTATAAGATTTCGAGAAAGTAAAAAATTCAATCGAGACTTCTTTATCAGGGTCAGCTTGTAAAATAGACGGAGCCAGAGATTGATAACTGGTTCCCGCTTCAGGAAAGACCAGATCGGCATAAGGAAAATCGTGACATAAAATTAGCTCATGCTGGCGACAAAAAGCCACAGCCTCCCGAAAAAAAGACAAAGGCGCGATCGCGGCAGTGGGATTGTGAGGATAACTCAACACCAGCAGTTTTGCTTGCTTCAGCACTTGCGTAGGAATATCCTCAAACCGAGGCAAAAACTGATTTTCGCTCAACAGAGGCAAAGTATAAACTTGACCACTAGCCAAATGTACCCCACCAGCATGAGAAGGATAACCCGGATCGAGCAACAAAGCAAAATCCCCAGGATTCAACACCGCCAAAGGTAAATGTGCAGTTCCTTCCTGAGAACCAATCAACTGTAACACCTCAGTTTCCGGATCGACAGGAATACCGTATCTGTTGGTATACCAACCAGCCACCGCTTCGCGAAAACTGCGAGTACCATGAAAAAGTAAATATCCATGAGTATCGATCTCAGACAACGACTTTTCGATTGCCGATCTCGCCACCTGAGACGCTGGTAAATCAGACGAACCCAAAGAAAGGTCAATTATTTCCACCCCCAACATTTTCGCGCAATTCTTTGCCCGATCCATATCAGCAAACACATTTGTTTGCAAGGCTTCTATCCGTTTAGCAAACCGCATTTTTATCCTTGGTGATTCGTCATTAATCCAGAGTCAAACTACTGAATGTATTCTTTTAGCATATCGTTGAGAGCTTGTCTGCCGATCGCTCCTTCGTGAGAGATTACCATCTCATCACCTTTAAACAATCTCAAAGCCGGAACACCTTCCACCTGACACTTAGCCACAGAATTAGGGTTAGGGTCAACTTCAAGTTTAACCACCTTCAGGCGATCGCTGTACTGATTAGCTACCCAATCCACTGAAGGAGAAACCAACTTACAAGGACCGCACCAATTAGCCCAAAAGTAAACCAGGACTGGCTTTGATTCTTGAAAAACTTCCGTCTCAAACTCAGAATCGGTAATTTTAATAACGCTACTCACAACTATATTTCACTCTAAAATTAATTACGATCGCAATCCTCTGGTGAAAGATTGCTATATTTGACTTTACTTTTAGGGCGCAGAGAACGTCAATCAACGCTAGAGACAAATTCAGCAGGCGGAGATTGCCTGCTGCGTAGACCAAGCTTGTTGGCTAAATTTCTCGCGATCGACCTTTTTAGATATAATTCATCTCACGCCGATTGCTCGAAAATTGAGGCGTGAGATCGATTATGCTTTTGGTGAATCGTGACCCACCGCTACTGATTCAGTTGGCGACGTAACTCTTCTAGTTCCGCATCGACCTCTGTTTTCGGCGCTGAAGAGGAAGAAGAGGAACTATCTTGTCCCGCAGGTAATGCTTCTTGGTTAGGAGAAGAACCGCTCAGCATTTGAGCTTTCATTGCTGCCAGCTCATCATCTACATTACTACCTTCAAGTTGAGCAAACTGATCTTCTAGACTATTACCGCCAATTTCACCTGCTGCTTCCGAAACAGCTTCGAGTTGCATGACTTTTTCTTCCATGCGCTCAAAGGCTGACATCGCGCTGCCCGTACTCATATTACCAATTGTACTTTGTAACTGCTGATTAGCCTTAGCTGCATTTGCCCGCGCTTTGAGCATATCCTTTTTCGTTTTCGCTTCAGAAATTTTACTTTCTAAAGCGATTAAATTGCGCTTGAGCGTATCTACCTGACCATTTTGTTGATCTAGCTGTTGTTTGAGCATTGTCGCTGTTTCCGAGCTAGTTTTCTTGCGCTGGAGAGCTTCCCGCGCCAAATTTTCATCTCCCTTAGTAAGAGCAAGTTGAGCGCGTTGTTGCCAGGTATTAGCTTCCGATAAATTTTTGTTGTATTGTTGCTCAGTACGTTTTTGAGAAGCGATCGCTCTGGCGACTGCTTGACGCATTTGCACCAGATCGGATTGCATATCAATAATTGCTTGTTCCAGAACTTTCTCTGGATCTTCAGCCTTGCTCACCATATCGTTAAGATTGGCGCGAACCACTCGGCTAAGGCGATCGAATAATCCCATGACGCTATCTATCCTATGGAGTCTACAGAATAAGTTAACTTTTTTTGTTTAAGAGGCATCAGCCCGCTTATTTAATAATAGCGGCTATGCTCTGAACAGCTTTCAGTGTCTCTAGTTTGGCATATTCTTTTTCCCAAACGCTTTCACTTTCGCTAAACACCGAGATTTACCTGGGAAATAAATTTTTCTAGCTATTCATCTCCCGATGAGTTTTCTCTGGTTCCAGAACCCGATGCGGGTAAGTTATAGTTATGCTGATTAGTACCGTTTAACTGATTTGCCTTCATCGCCCTTAACTCAGCTTCCAGTTCATTATTTCCTTCCAGAGCCGAAAATTTCTTTTCTAGATCGTCAGTTCCCAATTGGGCGATCGCCTCAGAAGTTGCTTCTAACTCCAGAACTTTTTCTTCCATACGCTCGAAGCTACTCAAGGAACTACTGGTATTAGTATTGCCCATTAACTCCTGTATTCTCATCGAGCTTTCTGCCGATCGCGCCCTGGCAATATAGAGATCTTTTTTCATTTTCGCTTCAGATATTTTACTCTCCAAAGCACGTAAGTCTTTTTTCAGTTTACTAATCAGCGTATTTTGCTGTTCTAACTGGCTTTGTAAAGCTTTGGCTGTATCTTGATAGCTTTTGCGTTTAACTAATGCTTCTTTCGCCAGAGTTTCATCTCCTTTATCTAAAGCTAGTTGAGCGCGACGATACCAACTTTCAGCTTGAGTATTATTTTGAGCAGCTTGTCGCTCAGTACGTTTTTGAGTAGCGATCGCTTGAGCCACAGCCTGCCGCATTCTCAGCAAATCTTGCTGCATATCTGCTACAGCTTGTTCTAAAACTTTTTCTGGATCTTCTGTACTGCTAATTAGACTGTTGATATTGGCGCGAATTACTCGCCAAATGCGCTCAAGCAACCCCATAACTACTCTCCTCTCTAACTAATTTTCATCATAGTATCCTAGGTAAAAGATTTATCCGGCAACTGAAGCAACAGAAGCCGAAATGCCCTGCTGTTTTAAATTTTGCACGTATCTTTGAGCATCCGCCTGATTCGTAAACGTCGCCATTTGAATTTTGTCACCACTAGCAGTTTTACGCACAAAAGCATCAGGCGCGATCGCTCTTGCCTTGACTAAAGAACTTTCACCACTATAATCAATCAACACCACGTAATTCTGATTATTTTGACTATTACTCGGACTTGGTTGAGCTGTGGGAAATGGATTAGTCGGTGTTGTTGCAGGGGCGGAATTAGCAGGCGGTACTGGTGCTGGCTGTAAAGATGGTGGTAATAGTGCTGTTGCTAAATCTGAGGAACGCTTAATTACTACAGGACCTGGGCTTCCTTGCTGAGATCCTGGAGTTTCTGGTGCTGTGGGTAAGTTTGATGAATCAATATTAGTTTGGGGAGTAGGGCTAGGTTTGACGTTACTCAAGGTACTCAAATTTAACTCGACAAACTCTTCCGTTGCTAAATTTGGACCTGGAGGAATAGTGGTTTTTTCGGGGCTTTCTGGCACGACTGGCTTAATTTCGAGAGATTGGGGTGCAGTGGTTTCACTCTCAGCACTAACTATTCCCGACAATCCTAATTTACTCCAGGCTTCCTCTGGCATTAATGCCCAAGCTAATAAGCTACTAGCCACTAGAAAAACTAACATCGAGCTAACACCCAGGGGTGTAAACAAACTAGCCAAGGGATTAGTTTTTTTCTCCTTTGCTGGTTCTTCTTCTGCAAGGGTGTTGAGAAGTTGCTCTGAAGATGCCAAATAATCTTCTGGTGGATGTTCGTTAATTGTCTCTTCTGGCTCGACTTTTTCCTCTGCTGGCTGTACCTGATGTACCAAACTAGAATCTTCGTTTGCCGAGACAACTTCGCGATCTGAGCTAGGTTGTTCTGATTTTAACCCAGTCTCAGCCGATAATTTTGTTTCTTCAGTTACCTCGCCTTGCGTTTCCGGAGCGATCGCTAATTGCGCGGTAGTTACATCTTCTGGATGTGCATTGATAACTTTACTTCGGTAATGCTCCTGGAAAGCTTGTTTCGCCCTCGAAGGTTGAGGTTGTCGGCGGCGATAACGAGCTAATTCTGCTTCTAACTGTACATCTAAACTACTTAAAGCAGCTTGTAAAACTGGATTTAAGGAAGATTTTTTCGGGAATTCTTCTAAAGCAGTTTGAATCATAAGTTTGACTAACTCCTAACTAATAGCTAAATAATTTCAAAATTACAGCAGAGCTACAAGCCTACCTCTGTTCTGAATTTATTTTTAGATCGAGTTGCCTCAATAAGCAATTTATTTCCGACTCCTGCACCCCCATAGCCATCCTATTTTATTCCTGGATAAATTTTTCACAGGAAATGAAAAAGATTTTAGGTCTTAACACACTCGTCACTTTTCACTCATGTGACTAGACTGGAAAATTAACTTGGGGCGCGATCGATCTAATCACCTCACTTCCCTCTATTCGCCAAAACTACCTACCCAGCTTAAAAAATTTGATTTTCTCATAACTTTAATGAGTGTCTCCTCATCCAACTTTTAAGTTGCTTGAATTTTTTTCCGCAAATAAATATCTTTGCTTTTTACTTCTCGTTTGATGCGATCCCCGTTAACTTTTACTCCAACCTATCTCTGTCTATCTCTAGATAGATTTACGGATTATTTCTTTTTTTAACAGCATTTGTATCTATTTATAACGTAAATATAAAGAAAAACTGAAAAACAATTATTCTTTAAGTGTAGCTAAACCCAGACACAATCATGGATTTAGACAATAATTCCCGATTTTCATTTAGGAGAAAATCTAAAGATAAAGCTTGAATGAAGACAGCCCTTTAAGAAAAATCCTATGAAGACGACAAATTGTTTAACATCGGCTTGTCGATATTGCCGTTACTACGAACTGGAAGGACGACGGGGTGGAATGTGCCAGCAGTTAGGTGTCCCAGTTCAAGCGAATTGGAAGGCTTGTTCTTTAGCTCTACCACCCTTCACCTCAGAATGGAAGGAGCTGGAAGAACTCGTACATCTGGAAAAATCTCTCTCTTTGGAAATTTCCGATAATTCCTCTAAAATTGAAGCTACTGAGGAAGAGCAAGTAGTAAAAGTTTAATAACTCTTTGAAATAAAATTCTCAAAATTAAAAATTTTCTCGCTAGAAGAAAGTCGCACCTTTACACAAAGGTGCGACTTCACACTTGGAAGGAAAAAGCCAAGAATATCTGTGTATATCTGTGTTATAATCCCAAACTAGAGATATTCTTCAGCAAATCTCTAGAAACTTAAGGGAGCCAAGGAAAATCGCGAAAATTAGGTTTACGCTTTTCGAGAAATGCCTGTTTCCCTTCCGACCCCTCTTCAGTCATGTAATAAAGTAAAGTAGCGTTACCTGCCAATTCTTGCAAACCCGCTTGACCATCGCAGTCAGCATTAAAAGCCGCTTTCAGACAGCGAATAGCGATCGGGCTTTTATCAAGAATTTCATTCGCCCATTGTATCCCTTCAGCTTCTAACTGTTCCACAGGCACGACACAATTCACTAACCCCATATCCAGCGCTTGAGTAGCAGTGTACTGACGACAGAGAAACCAAATTTCCCGAGCTTTTTTTTGACCCACAATGCGGGCGAGATAACTAGCGCCAAAACCGCCATCAAAGCTACCAACTTTTGGACCTGTTTGCCCAAAAATAGCGTTATCGGCGGCAATTGTCAGGTCGCAAATCAAGTGTAAAACGTGACCGCCCCCGATCGCATAACCTGCTACCATGGCAATAACCACTTTGGGCATCGAACGAATTAAACGCTGTAAATCGAGAACGTTTAACCTAGGTACACCTTCATCGTCAATATATCCCGCTTTACCCCGCACGCTTTGGTCGCCACCAGAACAAAAGGCATATTTACCGTCAGTATGAGGACCTGCACCTGTCAACAGCACTACACCTATTTGGCTATCTTCGCGAGCATCACAAAAAGCATCGTAAAGTTCAAAAACAGTTTTCGGGCGGAAGGCATTGCGTTTGTGAGGACGATTAATGGTAATTTTGGCAATGCCTGCAAATTTATGATAGAGAATGTCTTCGTAAGTTTTAGCTACTTCCCAGGCTACGTTAGTTGTTTTCTGGTCATCGCTCATTGGTTTTTAGTTATTGTTGTTCAATTTTGCTTCCTTATTAAACAACAAATCTGCCTGGTAAATGCAGTCGCTGAATAACCCCATCCCACAGTCGCCTATTCTTCATTTGTTTCTCGCCAAAAGACAATACTTCGATCGAGTTTTTCGATCTCAGTACCGGGATAGTAGAATGCTAAAATTTTCTCGGCTGTCCAACCGAGTTTTGCTAAATTGTAGGAACCATATTGACTCATACCTACTCCATGTCCAAAACCACCACCAACAAAGGCGTAGCCTTTTAAAACTTGGTTCGCATCATAAATTGGTTCGAGATAAAACAAAGTGCTACGAGGTGGTCCAAAGGCGCTACGGGCTTCAGTTTTCTCTAGTTCAACGATCCCTTTATCTGTTTGGACAGTGAGAGTAAGTATTCTACCCGAAGGCGATCGCTCGGTGACTGCCATGTTTTGGATCGTGGTAAAGTCGGCTAAGGGATGTTTGATCCGCTCTAGATATTTCCGGAAATCTTCATTCAGTTGTTCGATGCTGCTTTGTTTGTTCCAGCGAAAGAGACTCACGCCAGTTTCGTTAAATCCTTCTTTTAAGTTGATAAAACGGCGAAAAGTGGCTTCATCAGCGAGAGACTGTTGGGATAAATCCCAAACTGGTAGTGGTGAATCGATAATTGAACGGAGATAAGGACGATTTTCACCATCCCAAATATCGTTGAAAAAGCTAGTTACACCACCAGCCGTCGAGGAATATAAAGCATCGACTAATTCATTGTTATAAGTTAACACCTGACCCGTAGTCGCCGCGATCGCTTTGTCGGCTGATGCTGCTGTACCTGTTAGTCCCCGATATACTTGACAATGGACAGTCGCACAAAGTTGATAGTCATCGGCGGCAAATCTCCGCAAATTCCGTAAAGCATAGGTACGAGCGAGAATTGTTTGTGCTTCGATCGCATTGTAGGGTGCCCCTGCACCAATTTCGTGAGGTACTACACCCCGCAAATAGGTTTCCAGAGGTACTTGATTGACTAAGGTAAAATCCCGATAAGAATTACGCTGTACCTTGATCGTACCTGGATACAGAATCGGGTTTTCCCCTTCTTCTCCTTCGGCAACTTGAATTAAATTATTACTCGCACTAATTTCTAAATCCAAGCGGCTGTAGCGATAACCACCGACAATAAATGATATTCTTGGAAGTGCTTCGACGACTTCTGTTTCCAAGTAAGGATTAGTGTATCCCTTCTCTCGCAGACTTTCCAATAATAAGCGACGCAGTAAAGGCGTTTTATAGACATCAGGATCTGCCCAAACTTGCCAACGTCCAGGTTGAGTTATTTCTACCTCAATACCCAGTTTTTGCCAATTATTAGCACTATCTTCCGCCGTTTCAAACGTCGCGCGATCGCTCAACACTACTCGTTCAAAGATTACTGGTTCCTCCAGTGGGTAAGGATTAATTTCCAGTGTAATACTATCGGTTTCCAGGGTACGCGGTTGCATATCGCCGCCGAGAAAGCTGAGAGTCAGAACATTTCCTGAAGTACTCGAAATTCTCAGCTTATCAGTCACTTCATCGCCGAAGCGTTGGATGACACCTACTTCTAATTCAAGATCTTCGTTTCCCCCAGTTTGCGCGATCGCTTTCGGCAAAGCCAAATTAGCACTGGAAAAACCTAAAAACAGGATACAGGATAAAGCACTAAATAGATTTGAGGCTCGGAGCTGAAAAATCATGATTTTACAATACTATTTTCAGACTTTAGGTTTGTTATCATCTCACAATTTTAGGAGCGAACGATCGCCATCGATCCTTCGCTCCTAAAAGGATGACATTTTATTTTATCTAACAATTTTCTCGTGTTAGCATCAATCTTAACTTAGAGCGATCGGCTTAACGGCAAAATATCCACATCTTCCACCTCACTAAACTTTTCTGAATCAACTGGAGTCAAATCAAAGTAATTAATGTTAAATAAATTTTCGCCGACCGTACCCGTAACAGCTTCTAGCCTAATTGTATTAATTCCTGCATCTAATTTGAGTGGAACTACCGTACTTACAGTTTCCCACTCTTGCCAACCACCAGTCGGAGTAATCCAAATCTCTTGTCCATTCACAGAAAGCGCATGGTTATCATCTCCTGGCGCTGCAACCCGGACATCAACCCAGAATTCCCCTCCTCTAGGCAAATTTACCGCGTACTCTAACCACTCTCCCTGCTTAATCCAGCCCACATTGTAACCACCATCAACATCGCTAGTCTTTTGAGTATCTACTCCTTCAGCCGGACGATAAAGCGCACCCTCATTCCACGGCGTTAAATCAACATAATCGGTAAAATCCTCAGCTTCCACTTTAATTTCCACTGGAGAATCGGAAAAAGGATTCTTAACTAACTCAAAGTAATTAATCTCAAAGAGGTATCGCTCGTCTGTATCCAGAGGAGCTTCCAAACGAATTGTCTTCGTTCCTTCTTCTAACTTAATTGGAACCACACCAGTTACAGTTTGCCACTCGTACAAATCTCCAGTTCCAGTAAACCAAATCTCTTGTCCATTCACAGAAAGCGCATGGTTATCATCCCCAGTAGCTGCAACTCGGACATTAACCCAATATTTACCTGCTTCAGGTATGACAACTTCGTACTCCAAAGACTCTCCCTGTTGAATCCAACCCACATTGTAGCCACCACCAACGTCAGTCGTATATCGAATATCTACCCCTTCATCTGGACGATAGGGCGCACCTTCATTAAAGTCAGTTGAGTCTGAGTAATTAGTATAATTCTCAGCTTCTATACGCAAAGGAAAAACTGGTGGTTCAGAAGTAGAAGATAAGAAAGGTGCAGGCGATAACTCAAGATAATTCAAATTAAAAAGATCCTCTCCCTCAACCCCAGAAGGAAATTCCAGACGAATAGTGTTCTTTCCCGATTCTAACTTCAGAGGAACTACACTACTAATAGTTTGCCAATCTTCCTTATCTCCGCTTCCCGTCAGCCAAATTTCCTGTTCATTAACTGAAACCACATAGTTATCATCTCCTTGTCCCGCCGCCCTCAACGAAACCCAATAGCCACCTTCGTGTGGTAGAAAAACCTCATATTCTAACCACTCTCCAGTTTGAATTGAACTCACTTCATACTCACCGCTAGTATCGCTAGTGGTTTGAATATCTACGCCACCATTTCTATATTCTCCTCCTTCATTTTCTACAGTCAAGTCAAAATAGTTAGTGTAATTTTCTGCTTCTACCCGAATTGCCGTCTTTCCTAGTTCAGAATTTAACAGCGGACTTGAATCAGTTAGACCTGTTAATAAATCTGTTTCCTCATTTAAATTACTTTCTTGTTCGTCAATTAAAACCTTAGACTCACGAAGATCGTAAGCTATGCCGATATTTTCAGTAATATCTCCTAATGAAGACTCTGGTAGGAATGACTCAATCGTATCTCCTAAGACTGATTGAATTTGGAAAAAAGTGGTACTATCTCCTAAATCAAAACCTACTTCGGCAGGAATTAAATATTCCACTTTTACTCTTTCTCCTTAGCTAATTCAGATGTTCAATATGTACGTGTCCCTGGCTTTCATATACTATGATATAGTTGGCTATTCTCTTAGGAATCTTCCTAGAGATTGATTGTATGTATGTTTGTTTGCAGATCGTATTTTTCTCGATCTTAATTTTACTAGCTAGAAGAAGATAATTTGTGATTAATTATTTTTTTAAAATTTACGTTTTTGTTGCTCAATTTGATTGCGAATTAAAGTTTCAGTCATTGTTGCTAGTTTTTTGAGCATAGGTTCTAATTCTTCAGCACGTTTTTTATAATTCAGTTTCTTTTGAATTGCCGCACGCGCCAAGTCTTCTCGGTTTTCTTTGAGGGCTTTCTTGGCTACATTTTCCCAAGTTTCTATCTCTTTAATCGCTTCCCTATACTGCGGTTGAATGTTATCCCAAGCTACTCTAATATCTGCCAAAGCTTGATTCAGTAATTCATTAGTATTGTCTTTGTTACCTTGATTCAATGCTTGCTCAATTGGTTTTTCTAAATTATCTACATTAATATGACTCAAAACCGGAATAAAATCTTTAACTTGCTTACTGTAATTAACTCCGGTTTTACACCAAGTAGCAAAATGTTCGCAATTATTAAAAACTAAGTTATATTTTCTTTCACCTAGACGATTTTCGGCTCTACGAACAGCCACGTCAGAAACATAAGACACTGGATAACTTCTAATGTAAATTTTTTGACCTTGAGCAAAAGTGGCTAAAGATGTACGTTCAACAGTTTCGCTAGGTTTGCGGTAATGAATTACAGTTCCATCTCCACAGTCGATACCATGATGTTCGTACAATCCCTGAAGATTGAAAAACTCTCTCATTACATAAATTTGATCCCCTCTAGCCATATTTGCTCCTTAATTTATGAGTCCAAAAATTTTTGAATTTCAATTAAATAACTATCAGGATCGCGTCTAAAAAAATGGTAAATTCGATATTTTTCATTTATAGCAGGAGCTTTGTCAATCTCGGCTCCACGGTTTTTAATACCTTTAAAATTTTTCTTCATCAGATAAAGTTTCAATGAGTAAATTCATTTGCTGTTTTCCCCTTGCTAAAAAGCTTTCGCATTGCTGCATTTTTTCTACTGCGACACTAAATTGCTCAAAAACTTGTTCTAGGGGTAAGGAACCAGATTCTATTTGTTCGATAATTGCTTCTAATTCAGAAACTGCTGCTGAATAGTTCCAGTTTTTGGGTTGGGAGGTTCGTTTACTCATTACCTGATTCAATAATTTCTTGAATTTTAACTTTAATAATACCCTGAGCAAGTTGGATAATTAGCTCTCGATCGGGAATTAGCGATGTGGTAGATTTAACTAAATTAGAATTTTCATCTTTAACTAAAGCATACCCTCTAGATAGCACTGAATGTGGATCTAAGGCAGCTAGTTTTTCCCGCAACAGTTCGCAGCGCGAAGTTGCTTGCTCTAACGTTCTAGATTTCGTAGGTAAGTGTTTTAAGCGATTGAGGAGAAACTCTAAATGCTGGGATTCTTGTCCTACACGTTGATATAATGCGGCAAGTAATTGTTTTTTTCTTTGTAGATGTTCAGTATATAATTGAGCGCGTTCAGGGACAGCTTTTTCAGCAGCAGCAGTAGGAGTGTGAGCGCTGAAATCGGCTACTAAATCAGCTAGAGATTCGTCACGCTGATGACCGATCCCAGTAATAATAGGAATTGAACTAGAGGCGATCGCTCTGACTACCCTTTCATCATTAAAGCAGGATAAGTCTTCAACTGAACCACCGCCACGGGCTAAAATTAGCACTTCTGCACGACTGTCCTTTTGCACCCGCTCAATAGCGGTCACAATCGAATTAGGAGCAAGTTCTCCCTGCACGGTAGCAGGCGATAAAAGAATATTTAAACCTGGATAACGTTGTCTTAAAGTGCGTTGAATGTCCCCCCAAGCAGCAGCAGACTCAGAAGTAACCACAGCGATGGTTTGAGGATGAGGTGGTAGCGATCGCTTTCTGGCTGAATCAAATAAACCCTCTGCTTCTAAACGCGATCGTAGTTGTTTGTAACGTAAAGATTGTAGTCCCTCTCCCGCCGCTAAAGCTTGAAAAACATTAAGCTCGTATTTTCCTTGTTTAGGATAGACACGAATCGTCCCCAATACTAACAGCTTTTCACCTTTGACTGGTTGTTTTACCAACTTATGACGCAGATTATTCCAAACCACACATTTGATAGAAGCGCTGCGATCGAAGCGATCGGAATCAGCAAGGCGGAAGAATAAAGCAGCCGGATGTGGTGACACTTCAGAAACTTCACCGATAACCCATATTTGTTGTAGTTGGCGATCGTTCTCTAACACCTCTTGGATATACTCGGTTAATCCAATTACTGTCAGAGCAGTATCGGTAGTAATCTTATCTGGTTGAGAAAAAGTCATGGCAAAACTAAAACCGAAAAACAAAAGCAAACCCTCTGCCTATTTGAATTAGACAAAGGGTTTTCTTTATTTTCAATCAATTAAGGAACCTGGCACCGAGCTATTGTCCCAGTCAGCAACCCGACCAGTATCGTG
>NZ_JAAHBQ010000072.1 GCF_020144665.1 Oscillatoria salina IIICB1
ACTAGGAGAGGGGAGAAGATGAAAGAGTTAAAGATATTAATTACTCCCCCTTCCCTTCAAGGGAAGGGGGTTGGGGGGTTAGGTTAGATAAATATAAAAATGTAAGAAAAATTTTTACACTTAAATGGTATAAGTATAAAAAAATTCCCCAGAGTTGGGGATAATTTCCTCAAGCTGGGGTTGTTAATTTTAGACAGGATTTGCTTGCGGTTGTTTTTCCAGTAAGCGGATGATTGAAGCTTTTTCCAAAAGTCCAATTACTACACCATTTTCACGGACGACTGGTAGCTGTTTTGTGTCTTCTTTTTCTAACAGCATGAGTACGTCTAATAAAGACTTATCGGAATCGATGAGTGTGGTATTTTCTACAGGTTGAACGATCGCGCTAACCTTGACTTCATTCCATTGAGAAGTGGGAATATCTCTCATCTTATCAACTGCGATCGCGCCCATAAGTTTCCCTTCCTCATCTGTCACTAGGAATTTACGCCAGTTGCCTTTACCAATGACATATTCGTTGGCAAATTCCCGCAATGTCAAGTTACTATCAATAACTGGGCTATTGGGAATAACTGCATCTGCGGCGGTGAAACCACTCAGTTTCTCTTGAATTTGAGCAGATTTCGCGTAGTTATTCGCATTTTGGAGTAAGAAACCACCGATTAACAATGTCCAGAAGTTTCCAATTGAACTAATGCCCAAAATTGCTAAAATACCAACGATGACTGCTAACCAACCTAAAAATTGACCGATGCGGCTAGCAAATAAAACGCCTTTGTATTGATTTCCGGTGATTTTCCAAACTAAGGATTTAACCACATTACCGCCATCGAGGGGTAAACCGGGAAGTAGGTTAAATAATGCCAAAATTAAGTTGATCGATGCTAGCAAGGAAACGATCGCTGCAAACGCACCCGAAATTGGCGTACCGATCCCGATCGCTGTAAACAATCCAAATAATAGCAGACTAACCGCCGGACCCGCGATCGCCACTAAAAATGCTTCACTCGGCGTTTTTGATTCTTTTTCTAAGTTAGCCAAACCGCCAAACAAAAACAGAGTAATCGATTTAACTTCGATCCCTTGCTGGATAGCGACTAAACTATGTCCTAACTCATGTGCTAAAACTGAAGCGAATAATAATAGCGAGGCAACTAATCCTAATAACCAGGGTGTAATACCAGTTAATCCGGGAAATAAACTTAGCTCACTTCCATAGGTTAACGTTACTAACCCTAGCACTAAAAACCAGGAAGGATTCACATAAAAAGGAATCCCAAATAAATTACCGACGCGAATATTGCCATTCATAGGCTTTGCCTCCTTTCGCTGCTGTAAGAGGTTTTCTTTAACCTCGTTGACTCAATTGTAACGAAATGCAAAGTTGCTTGTCTCCTCTTGTTTGGCGTAATCACCGCCCTGAAAAGTACGGTAATATTAACTAGCTGAGATTGTGTCAAAAACCTCTATGATTAGGCATAATATAATTAGTGCTTTATGAGCATTAGCTAATGAGCATAATCTATTTCTTAAGATAGAAAAACCGAATTTGTTCGCAAAAATACCAAAATAACTATTATAGATAAGCAAGATTAGGACTACCGCAAAATGGAGACTCCCCAAACTTATCGTCAAGAAGAGATCCAGCAAATTCTCGCTACGGCGATCGCGCGTCAAGAATACGAAGGTGAGTTATCTCGCACCCAACTCTGGGAAATCGCCGCCGAGTTACAAATCTCCCCGGAGAGTTTGCAAGCAGCAGAGATGCAGTGGCTTTCTCAACGACAAGAGGAAGAAAAACGACTCGCTTTTGAAGCTTACCGAAAAAGCAAATTCAAACAAAAAGCGGGAAAATTTTTGATTTTTAATACTTTTTTCTTGTGTTTAAATCTGCTTACTGCTGGGACTCTCTCTTGGTCGCTATACATCCTGCTTGTTTGGGGATTGTGGTTAACTCTCCACGGCTGGCAAACTTTTCAGTCTGAAGGCGAAGCTTACGAACAAGCTTATCGTAGCTGGGAACGCAAGCACGAAATTAGAAATTTTCTGCAAAACTTTTGGCTGAAGTTACAGCAAGCTTTACAAGCTTAGGGGATTGGGGACTGGGGATTGGGGATTGGGGACTGGGGACAAGGAGGACAAGGGAGAGGGGGAAGACAAGGGAGAGGGGGAAGACAAGGGAGAGGGGGAAGACAAGGGAAACCTAGGAGATAAACTGTTAACTGGTAACTGGTAACTGGTAACTGATAACTGGTAACTGATAACTGGTAACTGATAACTGGTAACTGGTAACTGATAACTGGTAACTGATAACTGATAACTGCTAAGTCCTTGCTATACTAACGACACAGCAACAATCAAAATATAGAAAATATTATCTCAAGATGCAGCCAACCGACCCGAGCAAATTTACAGAACAAGCCTGGGACGCGATCGTCAAATCTCAAGAAGTAGCCCGTCTCTATAAAAATCAGTACCTCGAAGTAGAGCATATCGTGCTGACGCTACTAGCGGAAGAAGGACTGGCAGTGCGAATCTTGAATAAGGCGAATATCGATCTTGCTCGTTTTCAGCAGCAGTTAGAAATCTTTGCTGGGAGACAAGCGAAAGTACCTAATGCCGAGCAACTTTACCTCGGTCGCGGTTTGGATGTAATGTTGGATCGAGCGGAAACGGCTAGAGGTAGTTGGCAGGATAAGTATATTTCCGTCGAACATTTACTGCTGGCTTTTGCGGAAGACGATCGCCTCGGTAGACAATTACTGAAAAAGTTTAATCTCGATCCCCAAGATTTGGAAACGGTAATTAAGTCGGTACGGGGTTCGCAGAAGGTTACGGAACAAAACCAGGAAGAACGTTACGAAGCCCTGGAAAAGTATGGGCGCGATTTGACGGAATTAGCCAGAAGCGGCAAACTTGACCCGGTAATTGGACGAGATGAAGAGATTCGGCGGGTAATTCAAGTGTTATCCCGGAGATCGAAGAATAATCCGGTGTTGATTGGGGAACCGGGAGTTGGGAAAACGGCGATCGCGGAAGGTTTGGCGCAGCGTATTGTTAATGGTGATGTGCCGGAATCTTTGAAAAATCGTCAGCTAATTTCCCTGGATATGGGTAGTTTAATCGCTGGGGCGAAGTATCGTGGTGAGTTTGAAGACCGTTTGCGGTCGGTTTTGCGCGAGGTTACGGTTTCGGAAGGGCAAATTGTTCTCTTTATCGATGAGTTACATACCGTTGTCGGGACTGGTTCGACTCAAGGTTCAATGGATGCAGGGAATTTGCTCAAACCGATGTTAGCTAGGGGCGAATTGCGCTGTATTGGGGCAACTACTCTGGATGAATACCGCAATCATATTGAAAAAGATGCGGCTTTGGAACGTCGTTTTCAACAAGTTTTGGTCAAACAGCCTGGAGTTGAGGATACTATCTCGATTTTACGTGGGCTGAAAGAGCGCTACGAAGTCCACCACGGCGTGAAAATTACGGATTCCGCTTTGGTTGCTGCGGCGACGCTTTCCCACCGCTATATCAGCGACAGATTTTTACCCGATAAAGCGATCGATTTGGTGGATGAGGCGGCAGCGAAACTGAAAATGGAGATTACTTCTAAACCAGTGGAACTCGAAGCGATCGATCGCCGTTTGATGCAGTTACAAATGGAGAAGCTGTCCCTGGAAGGTGAAGAAAATGAACGGACTGGCGCGATCGCAGTTTATAGTTCGGCTAAAGACCGTTTAGAACGCATTGAAGCGGAAATTACTCAGTTACAAGGAAAACAGCAGCAACTTTCTTCTCAATGGCAAGGTGAAAAGCAATTGCTCGATGAGATTAATTCTCTCAAGGAAGAAGAAGAACAATTGCGCTTGCAGGTAGAACAAGCTGAACGGGCTTACGATTTGAATAAAGCGGCGCAGTTAAAGTATGGGAAACTGGAGAGTATTCAGCGATCGCTCGAAGCTAAGGAAACGAAACTCCTCGAAATTCAATCTCAAGGACGGGCTTTACTCCGCGAACAAGTCACTGAAGACGACATTGCCGAAATTGTCGCCCGTTGGACTGGTATCCCCGTCAACAGTTTATTAGAATCCGAACGTCAGAAACTCCTCAAACTCGAAGGACACCTCCATCAACGAGTAATCGGACAAGAAGAAGCTGTATCCGCCGTTGCTGCGGCGATTCGTCGCGCCCGCGCGGGGATGAAAGACCCCAGCCGCCCCATCGGTTCGTTCCTCTTTATGGGACCCACAGGCGTAGGCAAAACTGAATTAGCCAGGGCTTTAGCGCAATTTCTCTTTGACACCGAAGACGCGATCGTTCGCATCGATATGTCGGAATATATGGAAAAACACGCCGTCTCGCGCTTAGTTGGCGCACCTCCAGGATACGTCGGCTACCAAGAAGGAGGACAACTCAGCGAAGCAGTCCGCCGCCGTCCCTACTCAGTGGTACTCTTGGACGAAGTGGAAAAAGCTCACCAAGACGTTTTTAACATTTTATTGCAGGTACTTGACGACGGACGAATCACCGACTCCCAAGGACGAGTTGTAGACTTCCGCAATACCATTATCGTCATGACCAGCAACATCGGCAGCGACCATATTTTGAATGTCGCTAAAGACGACTCCGACTATGAGAAAATGCACAAGCAGGTGACAGAAGACTTAAGAAAACATTTTCGCCCCGAATTTCTCACCCGCGTTGACGATTTGATTATTTTCCACACCCTCCGTCGCGAAGAATTACGCGCGATCGTCAGAATTCAACTCAAACGCATCGAAAAATTACTTTCCGAACAAAAAATTAACTTAGAAATTACCGAAGCCGCCCAAGATTATATCGTAGAAGCAGGCTACGATCCCGTATACGGAGCCAGACCTTTGAAAAGGGCAATTCAACGGACATTAGAAAATCCCATTGCTACGAAAATATTAGAAAATACTTATGTGGAGGGCGATACAGTTTTGATAGACTGTGAAAAGAACAGCCTAACTTTTAGTAAGAAAGGTGAAATCAAAGTGGTTACGCCAGAAATAGTTTCTCCTTAAATTAAAGTCAAAATCAACCCGGGCAATGTTAACAAAAAAAAATAAAATATTGAAACTCGCTGGTGATTTTTTTAGTATCTTCTTGACTAGAGAGCAACGACCGATTTTAGTAGTAGGTTTGCCGAGAACAGGTACAACTTGGATAGCATCAGTGTTAAATACTGCTGCTGGGATCGAGTATTTTCACGAACCATTCAACCCGATTAATATTCACCAATCAGCTTCACATCTACGTCAAGCCATGATGATGAGAAAATATCTAGCTTGGGAAGACGAAGATGAAGAATTTGCTCGGTATTGTCGTGCTACTTTTGCAGGCGAACTCCCAGACAACGGTTATCTTTATAATTACTTAGGTTGGATTTATAAACAATTTCCTCAATGGCACGGTCGAGTTTTAATTAAAGACGTTCACTGTTATCTGACATTAAACTGGCTTAAGCGTCAGGTAAACCCATTGATTGTGATTGTACTGCGTCATCCTTGTGCAGTAGCAGCGAGTTGGTTCCGCTTATACGGAAAAGTAAGCACATTCGAGCGATCGCTTTTTCAACCGAAACTGCTCGATGACTATTTACAGTCTTTCATCCCTTTATTAGAACAAACACAAGGATTTTGGCAGAGAATAGGTGCTTTTTGGGGAGCTTCCTATTATGTAATGCTTCAGCAACAAGCGCAACATCCTGACTGGATCGTAATTCAGCACGAAGATTTTTGCCGAGATCCCATGATGCAGTATCGTCAATTATTCCAAAAACTCCAATTAAATTGGACAGTCGCAACCAGTGAAATCCTGGAAGTTTCAACTCGTAAAAGTAGTAAAGATCCCTACGTTCCCTTGCGAATTTCTGCCCAAGAACCGCAAAAATGGGAAAAAGAGTTAGAACCACAACAAATTGCCCAAGTTATGGAATTTGCTAATTCATTTGGCATACAATTTTATCAGTAACCAATCTACTGAGTTAACTTGAAAAATTTCTCCAGTAAAAGCCGAATAAAAAAATTGAGAAGAGAGGATCGAGCAACCCGATCGACGATTCCTAATATTATTAGTAGTACCTGGAAGGCAATGAGTAAGATATTGATTGACTTAACAGTAGCAATTCCCACCTACAACGGCGCCAAACGTTTACCACTGGTACTGGAAAAATTACACGAACAAGTCGATACGGAAAATATTGCTTGGGAAATTATTATTGTTGATAACAATAGTACCGACGAAACTGCTCGAATAGTTCGAGATTATCAAGCTAACTGGCAAAAACCTTTTCCTTTAAAATATTGTCTAGAAACCGAGCAAGGTGCAGCTTTTGCGCGGAAAAAGGCAGTTAAAGAAGCTCAGGGGAATTTAATTGGTTTTCTTGACGACGATACCTTACCTGCGCCAAACTGGGTAGCAGCAGCTTATAAATTTGCTCGAGAACATCCTCAAGCAGGTGCTTATGGCAGTCAAGTTCACGGAGATTACGAAGTCGAACCTCCTGCTAACTTCGATCGCATCGCTAGTTTTTTTGCCATTACCGAAAGAGGTGACAAACCACACTTATACGAACCTAGTTTGAAAATGTTACCACCATCCGCAGGTTTGGTAGTTCGCAAGCAAGCTTGGTGCGAAAATGTTCCCGAACAACCGTTTTTAAGCGGACGTAGCGGTAAATCTATCCTCAATAGTGAAGATTTAGAGGTAGTGATGTATATTCAAAATGCCGGGTGGGAAGTGTGGTATAACTCCGAAATGGAAATTTATCATCAAATTAAGCGCGATCGCCTAACTCGCGAATACCTCCTCTACCTCATGCGAAGTACAGGTTTAGCCAGACACCACATTCGGATGCTACGTCTCAAACCCTGGCAACGTCCCTTGTTTTTCCCCCTCGGTTTAGCCAAAGACTTACAAAAAGCAATAGCATATTTTCTTAAAAATCGCAACCTCCTTGAGAAAGATGTAGTCGCCGCCTGCGAAATGGAATTCTTACGCAGCAGCGTAATTAGTCCATTTTATTTATGGAGGATCTCGCTAAAAATATGATTGACTTTTCAGTAGTTATCCCCACTTACAACGGCGAAAAACGCTTACCAGAAGTATTAGAAAAACTCCAGCAACAAACTAATACCGAAAATATTTCCTGGGAAATAATTGTAATCAACAATAATAGTAATGACCGCACATCCCAAATAGTAAAAGACTATCAAAGCAACTGGAATTATCAATTTCCACTACGATCTTATTTTGAAGCTAAACAGGGATTAACCTTCGCCCGACAAAGAGCAATCAAGGAAGCAAATAGCAATTTGATCGGCTTTCTAGATGACGATAACCTACCCGATAAAAATTGGGTAGCGGCTGCACATTCATTTGGGATAAAATACCCACAAGCAGGAGCATATAGCGGAAAAATCTTAGGTAAATTTGAAATTGAACCGCCAAAAGATATCGAAAAAATTAGTCGTTGTCTCGCTATTGGCGAACATGGTTCGCAACCCCATAAATTCGACCCAGACAACTTAAAACTTCCTCCAGGAGCAGGATTAGTTATTCGGAAACAAGCTTGGTCTGAGTCAATTCCCACTCAGTTAATGTTAATTGGTAGAGTTGGGAAAGTAGCAGTAGCAGGTGAAGACTATGAAGCTTTGCTCCACCTACACAAACTAGGATGGGAAATTTGGTACAACCCAGAAATGCAAATTGAGCATAAAGTACCGCGTAGTAGGTTAGAAAAAACTTATTTAATACCTTTAGCACGTAGCTGTGGCTTACCAATTTGCTACCTACGCACGATCAATGCCAAAAACTGGCAAAAACCGCTAATTTTAGTGAGGACTTTGTTAGGAAACTTACGTCGCCTGATTAAGCATTGGTTAAAGTACCGCAATCAACTAGACAGCGATCTAGTTGCTGCTTTTGAACTAGAATTTTTTTGGGGTAGTATGATGAGTCCTTTTTATTATTTGAAAAAAATAATTTCTCATCAAATTTCTAGCTGAATAATAATTTGCCCAACTTCCTCCCTCGATTTTAACAGCAAAACTACTTAAAATTGCTATGCCCATCATCTCAGTAATTGTTCCTGCCTTTAATGCCGAAAAAACTATTCAAGAAACTATTAACTCAGTTATCAATCAAACATTCTCCAACTTTGAGTTAATAATTATCAATGACGGCTCCCAAGACTCAACTTTAGAGATACTTGAAAGCATCAAAGACCCCCGCATTAAAATATTTTCTTACCCCAACGCTGGCGCTGCTGTAAGTCGTAACCGAGGATTTGCCAAAGCTGTCGGCGAATACATTGCCTTTTTAGATGCCGATGACCTTTGGACTCCCGATAAACTAGAAGCTCAACTTTCCGCATTACAAGCCACACCAGAAGCCGCCGTTGCCTATAGTTGGAGTGACTGTATTGACGAAACAAGTAAATTTCTGCGTCCAGGCGGTCACATTAGCATTAATGGTAATGCTTATGCAAAACTACTAATGGTAGATATTTTAGAAAATGGCTCCAATCCTCTAATTCATCGACAAGCTTTCATCGAAGTCGGTGGTTTTGACGAATCACTTCAAGCTGGACAAGATTGGGATTTATATTTAAGATTAGCTGCTAAATATCATTTTGTTACCGTACCTCGTTCTCAAATCCTCTATCGAATCTCTGCTAATTCAATGTCTGCTGACGTCTGGAGATTGGAAACAGCAAGCTTACAACTAATTTCGCGAGCCTACAGTAAAGCTCCTAGCTCTCTACAAAAGTTGAAAAAGTATAGCCTTGGTAACATTTACAAATATCTCACAGTCAAAGCTATAGAAGGAAATCCTGAAAGAAAAAAAGGGATTGCGGCAATCAGGTTTCTTGGGCAAACTGTAAAAAATGACCCTTTGTTGTTAAAACATCGAATTATCTGGAAAGTTTTCTTAAGAGCACTAGCGATCGCTGTCCTACCCGATCGACAAGCTAAAGTTTTGCTCAAAAACATTCAACAACTATCTGGTACTAGCGCTTTATTAGCTTATATGAAAATTAATACTTAAGGAAGATGACACTTATCTCAGTAATTATTCCTGCTTACAATGCTCAAAAAACTATTAAGGAGACAATAGAATCAGTTTTAAAACAAACTTTTCCTGACTTTGAACTAATTATTATTAATGACGGTTCTCAAGACTCAACCTTAGAAATTATCCAAGAAATAAAAGACCCGCGTATTCGAGTCTTTTCTTATCAAAATAGTCGTCAAGCTGTTAGTCGTAATCGAGGAATATCTCGCGCTACCGGAGAATACATTGCTTTTTTAGATGCCGATGACCTCTGGACTCCTGATAAATTAGAGAAACAACTAACCGCATTGCAAACTAATCCTGAAGCTGCCGTTGCTTATAGTTGGACTAATTGGATTGATGAATCAAGTCAATTTTTGCGTCGAGGCAGTTATCTTAGTTTTAATGGTTATGTTTATCCCCAACTTTTACAAATAAATTTTTTAGAAAATGGTTCTAATCCTTTAATTCGTCGAGAAGCTTTAGAAACAGTAGGTGGATTTGAGCCGTCACTCACACCCGCAGAAGATTTAGATTTATATTTACGTTTAGCTGCTCGTTACTCGTTTGTTGCCGTGCAATCACCTCAAATTTTATATCGAGTTTCTAGTGATTCTATGTCTGCTAATCTCGATAATTTAGAATCAGCTTGTTTGCGAGTATTTGCCAGAGCTTATACTGATGCTCCTGAATCTTTATTGCCTTTAAAAAGTTATAGTTTGGGCAACTTGTATAAGTATCTAACTTTTAAAGCTTTGGCAGGAACTCCAAAATCAAAAGACAGTTTTGCTGCTGCTCAATATTTTTGGCAAGCGGTAAAAAATGACCCACAGTTATTGAAAGCACGAGTGAGTCTAAAACTGTTATTACAAATTGCAACAATCTTAATTCTTCCTGCTCAGGAAGCCCAAAACTTATTAAGAAAATCAAAGTTAAATAATCTGAATCCTTTACTAGGATACATTAAATTAAAAAACGATTAAATATTAATTTTTAGAAAAATGCCACTTATTTCAGTTATTATTCCTGTTTATAATGGAGAAAAAACAATTCAAGAAACAATTGAAAGTGTGTTGCAACAAACTTTTACCGATTGGGAGTTAATTATTATTGATGATGGTTCCCAAGATTCTACACTGGAAATTTTAGAAAGCATTCGCGACGACCGAATTAAAGTTTTTTCTTACCCAAATACTGGTTTAGCTGCTAGTCGTAACCGAGGTATTTCTCATGCAATTGGAAAATTTCTTAGTTTTTTAGATGCAGATGACCTTTGGACTCCTGATAAATTAGAGAAACAACTAGCCACACTACAAGCTAACTCTAATGCTGCTGTTGCATATAGCTGGACTGACTATATTGATGAAGAAAGTAAATTTTTATATGCAGGTTCTCACATTACAGCAAATGGAAATGTTTATGAAAAACTTTTAATTAATAATTTTTTAGAAAATGGTTCTAATCCTTTAATTCGGCGAAAAGCATTGAGAGAAGTGGGAGAATTTGATACCTCAATTAACAGGGTAGCAGATTGGGATTTGTATCTGCGGCTAGCTGCGCGCTATGATTTTGTGACCGTACCTTTTCCCCAAGTTTTGTATAGAGTTAGTAGTAATTCTCTGTCTTCAAATATTGCTAGCATGGAGGAACAATGCTTGCAAGTTATAGAAAAAAATTTTCGTCAAGTACCTACATCCTTACAGTACCTGAAAAAACACAGTCTTGCTTATCTCTACGAGTATTTGACTATGAGAAGTTTAGAGGGAAGACAAACAAGAGAAAAAAGCTTGGTAGCTGGTCGGTGTTTAGTTTATACTATAGGCTATAATCCTTCGATCCTTAAGCGGCGATCGCGCCTGATGTCAGTAGTGCTACTAAAAATATTAGTTGGAGTATTACTACCTACTAAACAAGCTCAATGGTTACTAGGTTTACTAAAAAGAAATTAGCATAGTTGACTTTTTCTTAATTATCTCGATCGAAAGTAAATTTGAACGGTAATTTTGGTTTTGAGGAATAATGATGGCAGAAGAATATCTCACACGAGAAAGACTATCGAGCTATTATAACCAAGTGCGGATAATTAAATCTTTGGGGAAGCAAGTAGAGAATATTTTGGAAATAGGAATTTATAACTCTCTATTTACCGAAATGCTCAAAATAAACAATTACAAAATAACGACAGCAGATGTTAATCCCGAACTTAAACCAGATTTAATTGTAGACTTAGAAACAGATTTTTCTCTTCCTCAAGACAAGTTTGAGGTAATTGTTTTGTTTCAGGTACTCGAACATATTCCTTACCAAAAATTTGAATCTACTCTTAAAAAATTAGCAGAAGCTACGAAAAAGTATTTAGTTATTTCTCTTCCTTATCAAACAACTTTTTTATCGATGCGATTTAAGTTTAATACACCGGGAAGAGCAAGGTATTTGTTGCTTCAAGTTCCTAATTTTTGGAGTTCTACACCTCTTTGCGAGCAACATTACTGGGAAATTGGCATCAAAGAATATCCTCTTAAGCGGATAGTCAAATCGATTAAAAATGTGGGCTTAATAATCAAAAGAGAGTATCAAGACCCTAACAATCCTTACCACTATTTTTTTGTTTTAGAAAAAGAGACTTAACTAAGATTAGGTCGATAACTCATATTTGGGAAATCGACTAGAATTAAATGTCCATAAATTGGTTAATTATCTTAACTAGACTAAATTTTCTTGAAGGAAGTAGGAGCAAGATTTTGGATTCTCAGCAAATTATACTCAGTGTTAGTGTAATCATTTACAGCATTTTAGCTTCTTTTATTACAGGAGCAGAGGCGGCTTCCTTAAAATCCTTAAAACTTTTTGTCCTTGCCGGACAGTCTAACATGGTGGGATATCGTTCAAATCTTACCGAGTTGCCTGACGAACTAAGAGAGCCGCAGTCAGGAGTTTGGTGGTATAATCAGAGCAATGATTGGGAAATATTAGCAGCACCCACAGAGCCGCTACCAAGTACAAATTGGCTTCCTAATGGAGTCGGTTTTGGACCGGAGATTTCTCTGGGACGAGAGTTGCAAGCAATTATCGGAGAACCTGTGGCTTTAGTTAAGTACGCAGCTAATGGTACTAAGCTTGCTACTGATTGGAACCCAGACAATCCAGAGCCAAATTCGCTCTACAATAGTATGCTAGCTCGTGTGGAAAGCGCGATCGCTGTCTTACCCCCGCCTTATTTAACTGTAGAAATCGCTGGTTTTTTTTGGATGCAAGGGGAAGGAGATGCTACTGAAAAAACTTTTGCCGATAACTATCAAGCTAATCTTACTAACTTTATTGCCCAAGTCCGCAACGACTTTAATAACCCCAATTTACCTTTTGTTATCGGTCAAATCTCTAATCTGCCTCCAAGATTTCCTTATACCAGCCAGGTACAAGCTGCCCAATTTCAGGTTAGTAAAACTGTTCCTTACACAGGTATAGTTGAGACAACTACTCTTTCCCAACATTCTGACGAAGTTCATTTCGATTCCCAAGGATTGATTGATTTGGGTTATCTTTTTGCTGAGGAATGGTCTAGCATTCCCGAACCAGCAAAGAACGTTCCTTTAATTATTGCTGCATTAATTGTCCCTTGCTTATCTAACAAGAAAATCAACAAATAATTTTTTAGTTTGGCTTTAAATTTTGCACAAATTGCACGGTGAGAGGATGTGCTTGCGCCCATTTTTGGCGGTCAATACGAATTTTGTGTAAATGTTCTTCTAGATTGTTTGCAGAAAGAAATACACCAAAGTCAGTCGGAACTTTTTCTTTTTGATAATCAAATAGTTTATTAAGAATTAAGTCTCCTGCTTCTTTTGTATAGTGAGAATTGTCGAAGTAATATTTCATTTCTTCATTAATAGGTTCAGTTGTAATACTATTGTAACCAGAAAAATCCCAAACTGGTGTAATTTCTACTACTTGTCTTTTCCATTCTTCCCATTCAGACCACGTTTCCGCTACTTTAATTGCCTCCCAACGGGTAACATGGGAAGGGGAGATAAAAATATATAAACTGATTTGTTTTTGTTTACAAGTATCGACAATTCTCTTTAAATTTTTTAAACTCTTTGCAGAAAGTTGTTCTTTTTGGAAATTTTCTGGTCTACTCAAAAAATCTTGAAGAGTTACTTGAAAAATTTTTTGAGTAGACTTACTTTTATAGATTTTTTTGATATAGTAATTTGTATTTCTCATTCCGTTGGGATAAAAATAGCCAACAGCATGGGGATTTTTTTGATTAGATTCTAAGGTAGCGAGACTAGCAGTAAGGGCATCTAAAGAAAGAGTAACATTTAATAAATCTTGATTGATTATTTTAGTTTTCTGTAAACGATTTTCCTGAAAATCAGGGGCATTAGTTTTCCAAGCATTAAACATAAAAAAATCGATCCCAAGAACAATCTTTTTTAGTTCAGGCTGAACGGCGATCGCGTGTTGAAAGTAGCGCATTACTTCATACATATTTGCCCCAGTAATTGCCAAGTTATAAACAGGTCGATCGGCTTTTAAAGCAGGATGATTAGGATCTAAACCAAACTCAGTTCGGGAAGAACCTAAAAAAATCATCGGAGTCTTAATTGTCGTAATTGCCCTAGCTTTAAATAATCTAACTTGTTTTTCTTTTTCTAGTTTTACTTGGTTAATTCCGAGAATTTTTGGGCTTGACATTACATCATAAGGGTCAATAAAAATATTAAATAAGCTAATTAATGATAAATTTAAAATAATTACCAAAAGTAAAATTATTATATAGCGGCGATAACTTTTCATTTTTTAATTTAGTCTCAAAACTGAAAGTAAAGAAATTCAGAAACTCGGTTAAGAGAAAGTAGACAAAATGTTGCTATGCAACCCATTAATATTGACCACCGCCAAGTTGGTTTAAACTGCTCGATAATTTGTTGCGTATTTGGTAACAAAGTTACGCATAGCACTAATCCAATTAATATGATTATAGTTTTGTGTGCGCCTAAACTTGGGATATAAGTTAGTTCTTGCCAACCGCGAAACTGTACTCCTAGAGTAGATAACCAACCTAAAAAGCTTTTATATGCTTCTGGCAAAACAATAGTGTTTAGACCAAACATTGTTGTTAAAATTGCTTGTGAATCCTGCAAACTTTGAGCGCGAAATAATACCCAACTAGCAACAACAGCAATAAAAGTTATTAACCATCCGATCGTTTGTGGCAATTGAATACTTAACCGCCGCCAGAGGTGATTGATAACCAAATATAATCCGTGTAAACCACCCCAAATTACAAAAGTCCAACCTGCGCCGTGCCAAAGTCCTCCTAAAAGCATGGTAATCATTAAATTAACATACTGCCGTAAGCGACCTTGGCGGTTACCCCCAAGAGGAATGTAAAGATAATCTCGAAGAAAGTTAGAAAGAGTGATGTGCCAGCGTCGCCAAAAGTCAATTATAGAAATAGCTTTATAGGGAGAATTAAAGTTAACTGGTAAGGAAATATTAAACATCCAGCCTAAACCGATCGCCATATCTGAGTAACCGGAAAAATCAAAATAAAGTTGGAAAGTATAACTTAATGCCCCAATCCAAGCTTCTAAAATAGTCAGATCGTTAGCATGGTTAAAAATAGGGGCAACCCAAGGAGATAGATTATCGGCGATCGCTACTTTTTTCGACAAACCTAAAATAAACAAAGTTAATCCCATCGCCACATTTTTGGCATCGAAGTTAAAATTACTTAACTGCCGAAACTGGGGTAAAAGTTCATCGTAGCGTAAAATTGGACCAGCAATTAACTGAGGAAAGAAACAAACAAAGAGACTGTAGGTAAGCAAGTTGTATTGATAATCTTTCGTTTTCCCCCGATAAGCATCTACTAAATAAGCAATTTGCGTGAAAGTGTAAAATGAGATAGCTAGGGGTAAAATTATTTCTGGAATTGCAAATTTTTGCCAGAAAAACTGACTGAAATTAATCGCGAAAAACCGAGCATATTTGTAATATCCCAAAAGCCCTAAGTTGAAAATAATTCCCAGCCAAAGAAGAATTTGCGCAAGTTGGCTTTTGGATTCAGTACGTTCAATTTTCCTGCCGATAAAATAGTTAAAACTAAGAGAAATTAGTAGTAGAGGCAGATAGGAAATATTCCAGTAAGAGTAAAAAAATAAAGAAGCGACTGTTAGCCACGCGATCGCTGGCTTAATGAGACGAAATCTTGTCAGTGTAAAAAAGACGATTGCAGTAACTGGTAAAAAGCCAAAAATAAAAGCAAAAGAATTAAATAACACTGTTTTTTTACTCCAGCCAGTGTGAGAGATCCCTATCAATTATTTCTTGGAGTTGACAAATATCTTGCTCAAATAAAGGAATTAATTTCTGCCGTAATTGTGGTGATAGCTGTGGGGGTTTTTCCATATTTTTTCTATATATTTTCGCCGCCATTGGTTGGCGAATTTTCCGAGGCATCAAAAATTTGAAAAAGTTTTTAATTGGATTGTTAGTAGTTAATAAATCATATAAAGCAATATTTTTCCAGACTACATTAGTTTGATTGTGTTTTGCCGACATATCTGGAACGAAGCGACAATCTACTTCGAGAAAAGTAAATAAGTCTTGGAGAAATTTTTGAGGAGATTCTTTCCAGTCTTCGTAAAGATAAATTTTTAGTTGACTGCGCGGAAAAAAAGCCAAATAGCGCTTAATTTGAGGAGTATATAAACCAATATTCAAATAGTACCAAGCTGGAGACCAATGCTGGGAAATGCGCTTGTTTTCCTCGTTAATGGCTAGCTCAAAATCAGCGATCCACTCGCGACGATCTCGACGTAAATGTAAGTAGTTAGAAAATGCTCTGTCTACTGGATGACGGAGGATAGCAATTAATTTCGCATCGGGAATATAGCGGTGAATACGCTCAGGTGTTTCGGGAATGTATAAATAAAGAGTAGAAGCTTCACCAATTGCTTTTTCATTTTTTCTCCCGTCGAAAAGTGCTTGGTAAGCTTCTAAATTAACAATAGAGGAAGTATTCGTCCAAGCTAAATTATCCCTAGGTCCACAAAAATCGGGTTGCTTACCTTCAAAAGCAAAGAAATTTGGTTCTTTGACAGGACTCATGTAGATTTCAGGATGTTGATTAAGATAGTGATAAAGTGCAGTAGTTCCCGCCTTGGGCGCACCTAAAACTAAAAAGTTGGGCATGGTCATTTTAACCGATCTCCCAGCCATAAGGAAACTTTAGTTAATACAAATAGTAGCATTCGGATTAGGGGTTGCCATCAGCATATTTTCCGACGATCGCATTCCCTTCTCTTCTGGTGAGGTAGAGTAATCCGTATCTTTTCGGTAGGCAATCCCTGACCTAGAATCGTTAGTACAGCAAGCAAAATTGGTAGTCAAGACACTGAAATAACAAGGAACTAACCATGACTGTTCTCGAAAAAGGCAACATTACTATTCATACTGAGAATATTTTTCCCATAATCAAGAAGTCTCTCTACACTGACCACGAAATTTTCTTGCGGGAATTGATCTCGAATAGCGTAGATGCGAGCGAGAAGCTGAAAATGGTATCCTACGCTGGGGAAGTTAGCGGTGAGATACCCGAACCAGAAATCGAGATTGCGATCGACAAAGATAACAAAACCCTCTCAGTCAGCGATAATGGTATTGGCATGACTGCTGAGGAAGTGAAAAAATATATTAACCAAGTTGCTTTCTCCAGTGCCGAAGAATTTCTGCAAAAATACCAGAAAACAGGCGAACAACTGATCGGACATTTTGGACTCGGTTTCTACTCTTCCTTCATGGTCGCCAAAAAAGTCGAAATTGATACCCTTTCGCACCGAGATGGAGCCGAAGCCGTACACTGGAGTTGTGATGGTTCCCCTGCCTTTGAGTTATCTGTAAGCGATCGCACTCAACCAGGTACGACGATTACTCTTACTTTAATGGACGAGGAAACCGAATACCTCGAACCAGCCCGAATTAAGCAACTCATCAAAAAATATTGCGACTTCATGCCCGTAACCATCAAACTAGATGGTGAGCAAATCAACAAGCAACAAGCACTTTGGAAAAAATCGCCCCAAGACCTTAAAGATGAAGATTATTTAGAATTTTATCGCTATCTCTATCCTTTCCAAGAAGATCCTCTACTCTGGGTTCACCTCAAAACCGATTATCCGTTCCTCCTCAACGGTATCCTCTATTTCCCGAAAATCA
Organism: Oscillatoria salina IIICB1; assembly: GCF_020144665.1. NCBI lineage: Bacteria > Bacillati > Cyanobacteriota > Cyanophyceae > Oscillatoriales > Oscillatoriaceae > Oscillatoria > Oscillatoria salina. Next base: position 17,305 of record NZ_JAAHBQ010000072.1, read on the forward strand.
AGCCGGATGTAGACATCAACAAAGGACAGATTAAACTCTTCTGCAATCAAGTCTTTGTCAGCGACCATTGTGAAGAAATTATCCCCGACTTCTTAATGCCTTTACGAGGAGTTATCGACAGTCCCGATATTCCTCTTAACGTCTCTCGTAGCGCCCTTACCAACGATCGCACTGTACGTCGGATTGCTGACTTTATCGCGAAGAAGATCGCCGATCGCCTAAAATCACTTTACGACGAAAACCGCTCGGAATACATTCGCTGTTGGCAAGATGTCGGTACTTTTGTCAAGTTTGGCTCTCTCAAAGAGGATAAATTTAAAAAGCAAGTCGAAGATTTAATTATCTTCCAGACTACCGCTAAACTCGGCGCAGACACTCCCCAAGTTGAAGTCCAAACCGAATCCGGAGATGCTTGGGAAGATGCCTCTAATCAGCCAGCAACTGACGCTCAAGGAAACTATTACACCACTCTGAAAGAATACTTAGAGCGTAACAAAGAACGTCACGAAAACCGCGTCTTTTATTGCAACGACTCCACCACCCAAGCAACCTACATCGAACTTTACAAAAATCAGGGTTTAGAAGTCCTTTATATGGACTCTTTCATCGACACCAACTACTTTATCCCCTTCCTCGAACGGGAATACTCTGACGTTAAATTCTCCCGCGTAGACTCAGAATTGGATAACACCCTGGTTGAAGAAGACAAAGCTGGAGAAATAGTTGACCCCAACACTAACAAAACTCGCAGCGAGTCAATTAAAGAGTTGTTTGAAAAAGCGCTCAACAAACCTCAAGTTAACATCAAAACTCAGGCAATTAAATCTGAAGATCCCCAAGGTGCGCCTCCAGCAATGGTTTTACTTCCAGAAGCAATGCGTCGCTTGCGGGAAATGACTGCATTAATGCAGCAGCAAGCAATGGAATTTCCTGACGATCACGTTTTGGTGGTTAATACCGCTCATCCACTGATTAATAATATTGTCGAGATGAGTAAGGGAACCATTATTCAAGGTTCGGGAGAATCTGGCAATAGCGAAATGGTTAACTTGATGTGTCAGCACGTCTATGATTTAGCACTGATGGCGCAAAAAGGACTTAATGCTGAAGGAATGAAAGGTTTCGTCGAGCGATCGAATAAAATGCTGACTAACCTCACTCAACAATAAACCTTCGTAGTGCGGGCATCTTGCCCGCAATTTGTTTCCTACAAACCAATTTACCTGTAGAGACGTTGCAGACAAAGTCTCTACATTTCGGTGAGCGAAGCAAAGGATGACTTGAATACACGAAAACAATTATTTGTCAAGCCCCACCGGAAAACTATCAGTGCGATCGCCAACCGCCCAATTTTTCCTGACGCGATCGCTCCCGATGACTCGGATACACATAAATAACAATTTGTCAAGTTACCACCCCAAACTTTCCGAGCGAGATCCACGCGACCTACAATAGAGTACGAACCTTAATTCAAAGAAAAAACTATGTCTCGTAAATGTATGCTCACCGGGAAAAAAGCCAACAACGCCTTTTCCATCTCTCACTCCCACCGTCGCACCAAAAGATTACAACACGCTAATCTTCAAGAAAAGCGCATCTGGTGGCCCGAAGGCAACCGTTTTGTCAAACTGAAAATTTCCACCAAAGCCCTGAAAACCTTGCAAAAGAAAGGTTTACAAAAAATGGCAGACGAAGCCGGAATCAACCTCAACAAATACTAAAGCAAAGATTAGGGTGCGCCGTAACGCACCCTGATTTTTGGGAAATAATATCTCAGCAGAGAAAATTGAGCGAGAAGTTTTTTTCTCTACGCGATCGCTTTTCAGCTCGATCTGGGTAAGCTAGAGGTGACTGACTAAGATTGGCTAGCGAGCTAATCTTAATTAAAGCAATTGCCAATAAACCTGTAAGTAGTTACCAAGTTAATTTCTATTTCCGGAAAAAAATGAAGAGAGAATCTGGAATTGACCCTGACCAGATTGTTGCTTGATTCAAGCAGAATTTGCTTCGCTCCGGACAAATACCGAAAACAGCAACTAAAAGAAATAACCACTTAGCCGTACACTCACGGTTGAAGCATAACTGCTCAATTGCTATCAAAGAAGAAAGTTGACAGCTTGTGAAACTTTCATAAGCTGGTCGTTATTTTAGAGCAAACTATCTCAAATTCGCAATCGTTATCGAGAAAAAACTGACAGGAAGGTAGCCATGTCTACTCGCAAAAAGCCGAAAAAGCGTTATCCAAAACCGTTCGCTCGGATTTGGCGCATCTTACAAACAGCTATAACAACAATTACCAATCAAATTTTGCCGCGAGCGAAAAAATTTTCTCATCGGAGAAATCGCTCTCAAGCAGGATTTGTCTTGCCCACAGCAGCAATGGTAATTGTCGTAGTAGTGCTATTATCTACAGCCCTACTGTTTCGTTCCTTCGATCGAGGCAAAAATATTAATAACTACCGGGTAAACCAAGAAGTATTAAATGCTGCTTTACCTGGATTAGATCGTGCCAAAGCAAAAATTCAAGCCCTTTTTGAAGACCCCAACTTGCCTCAAGGTACTCCAACAGAAATTGCACTTTCTAACGTCATTGAAGCAAATAAATACACTCTCGAAGACGAAGATCGCTTGCAGGTAAGCTTTGATTGGAACGAGACCAACGGCATTCAAACAAGTAATAATATTAGCGAGACAGAAACCATTAATTCAGCTTGGCGCTTTCCTGTCGATACCAACAACAATGGTCTTTATGATAGTGTAACTCTTTACGGTGTTTTTTATCGCACTCCTCTTTCATCAAATCAAGAATCAGAACGACCAAGAAATCCCTTGGATGCTAGAGGATTACCAATGGAAACCGGTATCTTAAACGATAACTGTACGGGGGCAATCGGAAGTGCAACCTTAGTCGGTAATAACGGTTGGTATCAAGTTGCAGGTCAACTGAAAAAAAGCTTCTTTGTTTATGTAGCTACAGTACCAATTGTTGATGCAAATAACTTTCAACCTATCGGTCAAACCCAAGCACAAAATTACGAACAATATCAGGGAAATAAAGGCTTTTCAGCTTTAGAGTATCAACTCGATAAAGCACGTATTCCTCTCGCCAATAACTCAGTAATCTACGAAGATGACTTAGAAATAAGTTCTGGTGGTGGCGGTTTAACCGTCAATGGACGGGTATTAACTAACAGTAACTTGTTCTACTCCGACGGAGGAAATAGCGCCAACCCAGTTACTTTCAGACAAGTCAGTAGTCCAGAGTCTTGCTTCTTTCAAGAAGAAAACGGCAAAATAATTGTTGGTGGAAATCTCAGTTATGGGAAACCTACGGAAAGAGTATCTAAAGTAAGAGCAGCAAAAGTAGATTTATTTCAAGGAATTAATGAAAACCCCACAGAAGTAGCACTGGAAGATGACCAAGATTCCGTAGATGCTAATTCTGACGACCTTGCTTACAACAACGAAGCATACGAAGCAAGAATCGAGAAATTAGTAGAATTAGCAATGGATCAAGCGGGAAATCTGAACGCACCAAATCTACCTTTAGAAGTACGACAGCGCATACAAGATCGCCAAAACGGACCTAACCCACCGAATAACTTATCACAAGCATATCGAGAAGAATTGGATGCTTACTTTAGAAAACGTACTCGTCGGGTTCCTTTTGCCGAAGTATCATACAATCCGAATAATTCACCAGAAGAAAACGACCCTGAGTTAGAAAATGCTTCGTTACAAATAGATAATAACGACCCGGATACGATGCGACCGCCTAATGCTTGGATTTTTCCTTACGATCCTGGCAACGGAACGCAACAAAACAACTACTCACAATTGGCTTTAAATAAGAATGGAAATAAACTCTTACCACCAGCAACAAAATTCTCGGTTCAAGAAAGAACGGCGATAGAAGAGTTTCTCGGCGATCGCATCCTCGTTGGTAACAATTTACCCGCTCTTTGGTACAAAGACGACGAGTTTGTTGGTGAAGACGAAGAACAAGACATTAGTAACACACAATGGAATAAACCAGATGACGGACCGCGTACTCGGAAAACTCGCGTTACCGAAATTAGTGACCTCGGTGGAATCGATCGCGATCGCTTCTGGGAAACTAAAGCCGCACAACTACCAGAAAATAAACTCGATCCTGTCGGTGGGGTGCGAATAGTTACTGGTGCTGGCATTTACTTACCTGCGGATGATACTACCAACGGATCGCAGATTGTTTGGCCCGACTGGATGCCCGTTATTCCTAACGATGAAACCGATCCCAATGCTATTACATGGCTACCAGACTTAGATGGAGATGGAGATAACGACTTCCCGCAAGATAGCAATGGCGCTCCTTTGCCCTTCTTGCAAATGCGAGCTAGTGTAGTTTATCACTACAGCTATGACGACGATAATGACCCGCAAACTCCTGCCCCTCCCATTGCTTGTGTCAGTAGCTTCTATGACCCGACAAACGCAGAAACAGCGCAAAATACAACAGATGGAGGTAACTCAAATAACGGGATAACCTACGCTCCTCCAAGCAGTGCAGGGCAAGGACAAATGCTAGATTATCAAGCTAGCTTGGTTTATCCCAATGGTCGCCTCGTTAACCCCATGTTGGCAGCAGCCTTGCAAGCTATCGATGATGGTGAAACGCCAACCTTAGCACAACAAGCAGCAATTGATTCGAGTCTTTGCGCTCTACAAATTTTGGCGGGAACCATCAACGAGAGTGAAACACCAACATCGGGCTTCCAGTTGCCAGACGATACGATTAAAGAAATCGCTTTCCTCGATTCACGACAAATCAAGTCGGTAGAAGACGAGTACGATCCAGCTAACAGTGCATTAGGAAACGACTTAGACCCTAACTACGATTTAGCGATCGAGCAGCGCGAACCAATGGAAATTCGTGCTACAGTAATCGACCTCGATCTACTGCGAGAGTCAACAGCGCAAAGCTATTTCACTGGTGTAGACGAATATATGCTACCCAACAGTGGCATTATTTACGCTTCTCGCGATGATGCTTTGCCAGATGCTAGCGACTCAATAAATCCACTTGTTGCTCATTTATCACCGCAAGAAGATGACGATGGTTCAAATCCAGCATTAGCAGCAACAGACTTCAAACTCGATCCTACTCGCCGACCTAATGCGATTATGTTGATTAACGGCGATAAGTTAAGTCGTACTGACGAATTCCGAGAAGAAGAAAAAGGTTTAACCTTAGTTAGTAACTTACCCGTCTATATCCAAGGAGTAGATCCCAACGAGTCCAATACCAGAGGTGGCTTTAATCCTCACCAAGACGATACAGGAAACCCTCAAGAAGAGTTTACAGAGTCCTACGATCCTCAAAATTACAATCAGTTTTACGATCGCTCTAATCTCAACGAAAACTTTGCTTGTCGCGCAAATGACCCTCGACTACCATCAGGATCTTGTACCGATCCTGACCAATGGCGAGCAGCGAATATTCTCTCCGATGCAGTAACTTTACTTTCTGCTGAGTTCCGCGAAGGTTTCCGCAATGAGGGAGACTACGATCTGCGAAATAATCAGATTGATAGTTATGTTCTTGACCTAGATGGTAATCCCGATCTTGGTATAGCTCACGTAGACTTGGATGGTGATAATAATCCTGACTCAATTTCCGCCCGCGATCCAGATGGTGGTAACTTGACTAACGGGAACTCAATTGAAGAACGTCGTTTATTCAATGGCTTCTGGAACAACAACTTTGTTACCAACGGTCTTAGCAGTGGCGTTGCTATTACCGATACAGATGACGATGACGAGATAGACACCAGTGATGATGAATACCTAGATAGCGACTATACAGCTTATAACGCTAACACTTTAAACAGTTCTTACTTCAACAACCTCGTCACTCCAGTACAGCGACGGGCTAACTTCCCAGAGTATCTGATGGAATTTTGTCAAAAGCTACCCGTTTCTGAATGCACCCCACAAGATTGGGTGATTAATACTACAGGAACAAGAGCATCAGATGCTGTAGGTTCAGCACCTGGAGAAGCAGGAACAACTGCACAAACTCCAGACAATCTAAATCTGCAACGTTTGGCTCGTCGGGTTGCCTTCCTGCGTATGACTGCCGGTATTAGTAACCTGCAAGTTAATGGTTCTCCTCCATCTCCAATGCCTGCAAACGATGAACTAATTTTAGATAACAACGAAAACCCAATTCCTCTGGGAATTAACAACAGTGGAGATATAATTTGTCAAACCTATTCAGGAACGGTTAGCTTTACTGACCTTAACGGTAATAACAGAACTTGCAATACTACTGCACCTCGAAATGCAGCCAATGCTCTGTGGTTCAGGACAGTTGACGGTACAGATCCATACACTAATAATGAAGATAATTGGGTGTATCGATCGGACAGACCTTTGTATCTTGCCGATGAGGAGATTTTAAATACTAAGGTTACAGGTTTAGGGCAACCATTGTTAGTACCAGTGTTGCAGCTACAATTTGCCACTGCTACTCCAGGGAACAACCTAATTACCACAGACCCAAAAACAGCCACCAGTTACATTTTCCAAACTAACTGGCTGCCCAGAGCGGCAGGAGATGGCAGTACACCAGGTATATTTAACCTAGTGATGGGAACAGGAGATACGCCAAACCACCCAGATATCTCTAACGTAGGCGGCGATCAAAATGACTTTAATGGTGGACTAGCAAACTTACCCCGCTTCCTAGAAAGTTGGCGTGTAGATATTGGAGACAACTACATTCCCGTACAAATTCGGGGTTCTCTACTCCAACTTCGCCGCAGTCGCTATGCAACAGCACCATTCCGACCATTAATAGAGCCTACCTGGGACGACACTTTTAATCGGGTTAAAAACGGTAATGGTGGTAACGGCGGATTGTTTGGTTATGTTCAAGGTTACGCCTATAACAACCAATATCTATTTGACCAAACCAGACTACCTTACTACGTTGCCCCGAAACGGGATTTCGGTTTTGATGTCGGTGTTCTCTCTCAACTTCCGGATCTATTTTCGTTACAGTTCACCGTACCGGAAGCTGATGAGCCTAATGAGTTTTTCCGAGAAGTAAGTCGCGATGATGAGTGGGTACAAGCACTGCTCTGCGCGAAAGTAGATCGGGATGGAAACAATCCACCTAATGCCATTAATGACGAAGAACGTCCGACAACTTTCTGTCAAAACCACACCGGAGGCTAATTATGCACAAAGCTAAACTGAAACAAAAGTACGTCCAATCCAGTGAGGCGGGTTTAACGATTGTTGAATCTTTGATGGCAATCATCGTCGTAGGTTTGATGATTACCTTGATAGCTCCGGTGGTGGCTCTTTCTGTCGCTAACCGGGCGCAGGCGAAGCGTAAGGAAATTGCGATTAATGCAGTTAAATCTTATATCGATGTTGTGCGTACTGATGAAGATTTAGAGGGAAATCCTTATCCCTATTCGCCACCAATTTCAACCAATACACTTACTGATGTTCCTGCTCCGAGTACCAACGAATTAACTGGTGATTGCACGATCGCTGGGGGAATTTGTAAGAACCCGCCAAACGATTATGCACTTTATTGTGTCGATGGCAATGGTGACAACCAGTGTACCACTGATAATTGGGTAGATGCGATCGTCCAAGCTGCTGGATCGGTGGGAAATATCGAGGGACAGAGCAATATTACCAATCCCGAACCCGAAGATGGTTATCAGTTGCTGGTGCGTGTCTACAGAGCAGATGCTTTCGCCGAACAGGGAACTCTAGAAGCAGATAACACAGCAAGTAGTTTTGCTACGGGAATCAGGAAAAATGCACCCCAAGAAGTAGCAATCACTGAGATTCTTACCTCAGAAACTAGCTACTCAAGTTTGTGCGAGCGCATAAACATAGAAAGAGAAGGTAAGTGCGCGCTCGGTGGTGAGGAGGAAGAATAGTGAGTTAACTACCCCACCTTGACAAGTTGGGGTGGGGTAGAGCAAAAACTAGAAGCCGAAAAGCAAGAGTTGAAGGAAAGAAAATGACAACAATCAAATTTTTGCTGGTAGCGTGGCTGAAGCGCTCCTCAAAAGCAACAAAAACTGGCGGTTTCACCCTTATCGAATTGTTAATTGCGATCGTCATGGCAGTGCTAATTATTACACCCTTAATGGGAGTAGCGATTAGCATCTTGGATACTAACCGTAAAGAGCAAGCACAGGTAACTTCCGAGCAAGAAGTCCAAGCAGGATTAGATTATATTGCACGAGATTTACAGCAAGCAATATACATTTATGATGCAGATGGAGTCGCCGCAATTCGAGATCAAATCCCGACCGATGACGACCAAGAACCAGTTTTGGTATTTTGGAAACGTAAAGTAGTTCCCGATTCGCTTCCTTATGGTCGTGATGCTAATGAATGCTGTAACGATGCTTATGTTTATTCGTTAGTAGTCTACTATTTAATCAAAGATAACAACCAAACTTGGTCGAATACAGCCCGGATTGCGAGATTTGAAGTTTCTGATGGGGTAATAGATCCTTTTAGCGATCCCGACGATCCTGAATATCTGGACGATTATCCCAAAGATGAAGGCTTTGCTTCCTTTAACCTAAATGAATTTGGCGACATAGCGCTGAATATGAATAATTGGCAGAATGGTGGCAATTTCGAGAATCCAACTATGGTACTAATCGATTATGTGGACGATACCACGATCGCCCAAAATAGCGATGTTCCCCAGGAAGCTTGTCCCGCTAACGATCCTAACGATGAAAACGATGGTAACTGGCAACAAGTTCCTGACTACGATGCAGCAGAAGTAGAAAATAAATTTAAGACTTATAGTTTTTATAGCTGTATTTCTAGTTCTCGAAACATCGCTAAAGTATTTATTCGCGGCAATGCACTTGCTCGCATTCAACAAAATAATTATGATTTTCAGGCAAACAGAACTTCTTCTTATCCAAAAGCAAGAGTAGAAGTGAGAGGAACTGGAAAGTTAAGAGGACAATAAAGCTGATTTAGGGCTAAAAAAATTAGAGGGGAAAGGAATTATGTTAGCTGTGAGAAAAAGGATACAGCAGTTAAAACAGCAAGCTAACCGAGTTGAGAATTTATCTGCTGCTAGCGATCGCGGTTTCACAATGATCGAATTAATGGCAGTGGTGATTATGGTTGGCATTTTAGCAGCGATCGCCGGTCCGAGTTGGATTAGCTTTATGAACCAACAAAAGCTGAATACTGCTAAAGACCGAGTTTTTTGGGCAATGCAAGAAGCTCAAAGCAATGCTAAACGCGATAAAGAACGTTGGCAAGTTAGCTTAAAAAATAGTAATAACGATGTTTTGTTATATACAGTTCACTCAGCAGTTTTTCTCGACGGTAACGGGAATCCGACTGAATGTCCTGATGATGACTTCGACTGGCAGGTAGCTAATCAAAACATTAAAATTGATTCGGCTAATACTAATTTACCAAGCAATGGTTCCAATTGTTGGCGAGCGCAATTTGACTATGAAGGTTTGCCAATAGACGCAGACTCAACGATAGGAGAAAATGGAAATTATGCGAATACAGAGAATAATGATAACGGAAAAATAACTTTAACTTTGAACAACGGTAACGAAAGCAAAAAAAGTTGCGTGATTGTAGAAACTTTAATTGGGGCTTTACGCAGCGATCGCAATCAAGGCTGCGAATAACTATATGATTAGCTAGAAAAGAACTAAGTATAATTCAACTGGGTGTCTTCTACGCTATAGTCAATGAAAAATAGAGAAGTTTTTCCTTCTGCGGCTGGTTTTACCCTCATCGAAGTTTTGGTAGCGGTTGCCATTATGGGAATTTTAGCCGCGATCGCACTGCCAAGCTGGCTCAATTTTATCAGTAAACAGCAGCTAAACGTCGGTAGCGATCGGCTTTATTGGGCAATGCGCAAAACCCAAAGTAACGCCAAACGCGATAAACTTACTTGGAATTTCAGTATTCAGGAAAAAGATGGAGTCGTTCAGTACGCTATTCATCCTGCTAGTGTTGAGCCAGTAAATGCTATTTGGCAAAATTTAGATAAAAATATTATTCTCGAAAAAAGTACGTTTTATCAATACCCACAAACTAGCGATCTGCAAGTAGTTTATCGCGTACAATTCAATCACCACGGTAACACCAACGGTCGTTTAGGCAAGGTAATTTTAAGACATCAAAACCTCAATCAAACCCAAAAATGCGTAATTGTCTCTACCTTAATTGGTGGGATGCGTACTGCAAAAAATAAGGATTGCAATTGATTGGGTATTGGTGAGGAGGTGACTGGGGACTGGTGAGTGGTAAGTAGATGGGCTTAATTAGAAAAATAGTTACTCAGTTGCGATCGCGTTCCACTCCTGAAAAATGACGTTCGTAAATTTCGCCGTAGTTACCAACTTACTCGATGACGTTTACAGCGAAGTCGTCAGGTAGCCCCAGAGCGGCTCCTAATTCGCCTTCCAAGCCTAGGAAACGACGGATGCCGAAGTCTATTTCTTTATGCTGGACAATCTCTGCTAAGCAATAATATCGTACTTTTCAAGGTCAATGGCACCTTCGACAGGTCTCCCTGCAAAAAAATCCTCCAAAGCTTGAACCGTACTCTCTCCTATTCGTGCGTATCCATAATAACCACTTCCCGCCAAATGGGGCGTAACGATTACATTTTTCAAAGATAACAAAGGATTGTTCTTAGGCAGAGGTTCTTCTGTTGCAACATCGATCGCCGCTGATATTCGTCCCGTCTCAAGCTCAGCAATAAGCGCCTGCTCATCCAAAATAGCCCCACGAGACGTATTGATAAACACAGCTCCATCTTTTAAGGCTCTGAAATGAGCGCGGCGAATCATGGAGCGGGTTTCTGGGAGCAAGGGTGCGTGAACGCTGACAATATCGGATTGAGAGAAGACATCCATCAGCTCCACCTTTTTAACCTTTAGAGTCTTCGCTTCGTTTTCCGTAAGGTAGGGATCGAAAACTAGCACTTTTGTATCGAACGGTCTCAGCAACTCGATGACCTTCCTACCAACCTGACTTGCCGAAACAATGCCTACCGTACTCCCTGTGAGATACTGAGCATTCGGTCTCAGCATTCGATCGGGCCATCCATCTCGGGCACTGCGAATCATCAAAGCACGGTCGAAGATTTTTCTGCTTGCCGCGATCGCCAGACCAATCGTATGTTCTGCGGCATTGCAAGCTATAGCCCGATTTGCACTAAAGACGCAGATACCTCGTGGAATAACATATTCATAAGCGCATTCGAGTAACATTCCCTTGACACTTCCTGCTGAATGCAAAATAATTTGCAGCGAGTCTGCTCGCTCGAATACTTCACGAGAAAGTCTCGGAGTACCCCAGCCAGTAATCAATGCCGCAAAACCGGGAATAGCTTCGGCCACCTGTTCGCTGGTACAATTGCTTTCTGAACCACTTGCAAGCTGAGTAACATCGAATTGCTCGTTAAGCCGTGAAAAGACTTCTTCACTAAAGACCCTCTCAGTATGAATCTTATTGGGTAAGTACAACACCTTAGTGTTCTTCGTCGAGATCGTCATTCTCTCATCGCTCCTATTTTTAAATCCCCGAAATCTACTGTAGTAAGGTGAAAAGGGG
>NZ_JAAHBQ010000073.1 GCF_020144665.1 Oscillatoria salina IIICB1
GGGGGGGTGGGGGAGCCTTACGGGTTTCCATTAATTCAACTTCCGAAGAAGTCAGAAGTGTAAGCAAGTTTGCGAGGTTGACCCAACAACTGGACAGGGTTTCCATTAATTCAACTTCCGAAGAAGTCAGAAGCTTAGGTCAGGGGCCTTCCCCTGCTGATGACGGTTTCCATTAATTCAACTTCCGAAGAAGTCAGAAGAATTAAAAGAGTCAGCTGAAAAAAAAGCTGCAATTCTGGTTTCCATTAATTCAACTTCCGAAGAAGTCAGAAGACGCTTCCCAAGAGGAGGCCAAGAAGGCCTGGGAGGGTTTCCATTAATTCAACTTCCGAAGAAGTCAGAAGACCGGAATAACTGCTTGCAGGCGGGGGCAATATGGTTTCCATTAATTCAACTTCCGAAGAAGTCAGAAGCGCCAGGAGCAGCCTGCTCCTCAGCCGCGGTGTAACGTTTCCATTAATTCAACTTCCGAAGAAGTCAGAAGGTGTCGAAAAAACATTCAAGCAACTTTTTTCAGCTCTTCATGTTTCCATTAATTCAACTTCCGAAGAAGTCAGAAGAAAAAACTTGGAGCCATACCTGGCAAATTATACCGGTTTCCATTAATTCAACTTCCGAAGAAGTCAGAAGTGATGGCTATAGCTGGAAACAGCGTTCAAGCCCCCTCGGTTTCCATTAATTCAACTTCCGAAGAAGTCAGAAGGACGTTACGACGTACTACGGCTGTCCCCCGGACACGTTTCCATTAATTCAACTTCCGAAGAAGTCAGAAGCAATCATCGAGGTTGCACAGGCTCGTGTCCCATTGGACATCGTTTCCATTAATTCAACTTCCGAAGAAGTCAGAAGTATCCTATCCCGAGTACCCTCAGTTAGGGCACTCCACGTTTCCATTAATTCAACTTCCGAAGAAGTCAGAAGTTTTTTCCTGGATGCTGCGGATCCCGGGAAGATTCTAGCAGTTTCCATTAATTCAACTTCCGAAGAAGTCAGAAGACATCCAGGTCCGTTCTGATGATTCAGGGAAATAGTTTCCATTAATTCAACTTCCGAAGAAGTCAGAAGTGCCAAAAGTTAAAAAGGGTTACCAACCTAGCTGGTACGTTTCCATTAATTCAACTTCCGAAGAAGTCAGAAGGAGGAGAATATGATGGGCACATGTTGCTTATCGGGTTTCCATTAATTCAACTTCCGAAGAAGTCAGAAGCTGCGAGAACATCACTTGGAAACGAGACGGCCAGCGGGTTTCCATTAATTCAACTTCCGAAGAAGTCAGAAGTTGTGGTTTAGGGAGCTAAGCTGCTCCCTTACTAGTTTCCATTAATTCAACTTCCGAAGAAGTCAGAAGTTTCCTAAATGCTAACAATGCCAAGATTTTGGCCGTTGTTTCCATTAATTCAACTTCCGAAGAAGTCAGAAGAAAATCACTATGAACGATTGGGTTTTCTTTAAAAAAAAGTTTCCATTAATTCAACTTCCGAAGAAGTCAGAAGCCTTCCCTCCCCGTCTCCAAGACGAGGGCCAGGTCCAGTTTCCATTAATTCAACTTCCGAAGAAGTCAGAAGACGTTTTGGCCCAGGAAACTGGCGCTACCACTACAGAATGTTTCCATTAATTCAACTTCCGAAGAAGTCAGAAGCTCATAACCCCTCGCGGTACCGAAATAGTTGACCGTGTTTCCATTAATTCAACTTCCGAAGAAGTCAGAAGATTCAAGCATTACTGGGGACCGAGACCCCAGTTCAGGAACGTTTCCATTAATTCAACTTCCGAAGAAGTCAGAAGCACGACTACATACTGGGGCTGTCCCCCGGACACAAGAGTTTCCATTAATTCAACTTCCGAAGAAGTCAGAAGATGATAACAACGCTGAAATTTTGGCTGTTGCCTATTGTTTCCATTAATTCAACTTCCGAAGAAGTCAGAAGGTATCACCATTTATCGCGGATGCCCACCGGACACGGTTTCCATTAATTCAACTTCCGAAGAAGTCAGAAGCGTCGCACATTACCATAATGGGTCGTGGCGGATCGATTGTTTCCATTAATTCAACTTCCGAAGAAGTCAGAAGAGGGTCGATCTAGAACCCGCTTACTGAGAGGATTATAACCTAGTAAAATTCCGGGGGTCAAGTCAGTAGCCGAGTAATTGAGAATTAGTGTCATTAATTGTCTCACTTGAAAGCTTGAAAGTCATACACTGACTGGGGTTGGTAGCACTCGACGCAAGAATGGGCATTTCAGCGATTCTTAGACTCCCTCGAAAATGAGGATGAAAGAAAGCCCGACGAAGCGGGCTAGATGTAGTTTTCTTCTCTTTTTTAAGTTACTTGAGCATCTTGACGCTCCCCTGCCTAAAGGCGCGGGGATTCTTGGTTCAACGACACTCCTTACAACTAAAAGGAATCAGTCTCGCCGATTCGACCCCTCCCTTGACAAATTAACAAAAAAGCAATTTTATCAAGAGCGGCAATTAGTTCCAGTGGGATATATCTCCCCAAGCGTAAATTCTCGTGCGCCCCACGATACTCGAAAAAGCAAATTTCTTAACCACTGGTTTTCGGTACTCTGTCGAGTCCGGTGCGTTTTTTAAGAGGTTGTTCGCGCCTCATGTACTGGTATCGCTTTACGTCGTCAACTTAAGACAGTACCGACGAATCCTGTCTGTACCAGGCTACTTTCTTAGAATAGCATCAAAGCCGTCCTATAAGGACGGGGCTTAACCCATTATTCTTGGTCATTCGGACTCAGATGGCGATTTTGACTCTGTGGAAGGGTCAAAAATAACTGCAAAAGTTGCACTGGGGATTAACCTTTGTAAGACTTGTAGATGAGCGAGTGCATCGTTACGTCGGCGAAATTTGGCTACTACTTGGTTTTGGAAGTTAGGGAAGTTTCGCACAATTCGCCAGGGATACAATTGCTCAATGTAAGTCATGGTTTCCTCCTGTGTTTGTCGAGCCTTTTGCTTTTTCGCCTGGTTGTACTTTAATTAAGTTATTTTCACGGAAACAGGTCGGGTTGCCTTTGACTTTTTGAGGTAAATATGGTATAGAATTAGAGCCAGAAATTAGTTTCGTGATTCGCACGGAAAAAGCGCGGTGAAGGTTAGCCCTGACTTATATTGAGTTTAGCTAGTTATTAATTCTGGTTAGATGTCGAAAAAACTACTGTGTCATTTTCTTATCGGTATTCCGGGTAGTGGAAAGTCTACTTTTGCTAGTCAATTGGTGGAGTTGCTACCTAATACTGCAATTGTCTCTACGGATAGGATACGGGAACAATTATACGGTTCCCAGACGATTCAAGGAAGTTGGGAGGAAATTGAGAGGGAGGCGCTAGTTCAATTTGCTGTTAATATCGCTAGGGATAAGGATATAATTTATGATGCGACTAATGCTAAACGCTGTTATCGGCTGGATATGGTGCAAAAGCTGGCTGATTTCGAGCTAGAATTGATTGGGTGGTATTTGGATACGGAAGTTAAGATTTGTCAGGAAAGAAATAGAAAGCGATCGCGCCAAGTACCAGAAGTAGTAATTAAGAGTATGGCAGAATCCTTGAAACGCTTTCCACCGATACCAGCCGAAGGGTTTACTGTTGTCAATCGAGTTGATTTTAGTCAAAAAGAGTTCGATTTACAAACTCTAATTGAGAAGATACCACAGCAAATATCGCGCACCTCAATTAACCGTCATAATCGTACCCATCACCGTCAAATTCAATTACACGAATATTCTCGATTAATCGACTTTGAACGCTTATTGCATTTAATTTCTTTAATTTTACGTTATCCGGGTATCGGCGCCATGCACGTTAACCAACCGGAAACTTTAGCTGCGATTTTTGGTAAGATTCCCCCAATTAAAACATATATAGCAGAAATTAGTTTATTTGTCAAGCATTTTGCTGGAAAAGTGTATGGTGAAGAAAAGTATCTTGCTAGGGACTTAGAATGGTTAGAAAAAAATCACTTTCTTCAGCCGATTTCAGCTCAAAAAACTAACCAAGTTAACTCCCAATCAGAATCTAACGAATTAGAACTAAATTTACTCGACCAACCCAATCTAATTACTCATCAATATTCAGATATAGAGCCATTTCAAAGATTACTAAAAACTATCCGCTTTCTGATCCATCATCCCTTTTTGCGCGACCCAGAACTCACTATTCAAGAAAATTTAATCGCGCAAATGATTCGCGCAAAAGTATTTGACTTTGTTTCCCGCGATAGTCTCCGTAAAGACATCGAAAAAATCCTCAAACCTTATCAAATTTTACCAGAAAAGCCTCTACGACGCGGCTATTATGCAGGAACAGCAATTTTCAGTCCGCGAGAATTACAGAAATTATTTCGCTTAGTACAATCTCAAACCCATCATTTAGACAACCCAGTCGAACTAGAAATTTACGAAACTTTCCGCGAAAGAATGGAAGCTAGTCAACTTTTAACTGAAACTGATACTTATCCAGTACGAATAATGGGAACAAGAGCAATTGTTAACAGTGAAAAATTACCATTTTCAGCTCTAGCTAAAAATCCCGAACGAGTTGAAGAAGCAATTGAAACTGGAGAATTACTCGAACTAAATCGGTTTCCGGGAGTTGGTAAATTTGCGGTGGATAAAGAAGGTTTTTTTCAAGCTTATCCTTTACAATTAGTGTTTCATAATATTGCTTGGTATTTAGGATTTGAAATTGTTGGTGGTAGTGACGATAAATTGTTAAGATTTGATCGTTTAGACAGACTATTTTTAGGAAGAAATACTGGCAAAAATCGCCCTCATCTTGAGCAAAAAAGAGCTTGTCAGAAGTTAATGAAATTGTATGCAGCAACACCGGGAATTTATTTAGGAAATAGTGTCAGCGAACAGCGAAAATATCTAAGTAGTAAAAAAGCTGTAAGAGCTAGCGTTGAAATTCTGCTAGAATTATGGATAAGTGACCGAATTTTTCGTTTTGTTAGTGAAGGTACTCAGCGATTTCCTGTTGGGAAAATGAAGATGTCACCACCGAGAGAGAAAAATAGTCTTGTTGATAAATCTTTGTTTGTTCTATCTCTAACTGGATCTGAAAAATTTCCGAATCGGTTGCAAGTAATCTTACCAAAGTGGTCGTTGTCAGATGTAGATTTGAAGCGTTGGATTTTAGGGTTTGATGGAGAAGTTAAGGTTGTACAACCTCCCGAATATGCTGAATACTTTTTGACAGCAGGAAAAGCGATTTGTGCTGCTTACTCACCTTAGTTTAACTGCGATTCAGAGATTATTTTCCCGGTCGTACAAATGTACTAACTTCAGTTTTTAATAGTCGTAATTGGTCGAAAAAGCCCATAGATAGTGCAGCCCAAGTCTTATCCTAATCTTGAAGCTAGAGGTTGAGAAATGGCGATCGCGATAAAATAGTTATACCATTACCGATCGCAAACATTAGTAATCTAGATTACTTTTTCTGGATTGGTTTATTCTTCGAGGGCTTTTTCTTGTTCGAGAAATTTTTCCGATCCGAGGGCTTTTTCTTGTTCGAGAATTTAGGCTTAACTTTAAATGGCTTTTTATAGCGAGGAATTTCATCAGTAGGAGGTTCGATATCTTCCACCCACTCAAAACAATTACCTTCTGGTAGAAAGCGAAAATTTCCTTGTATAAACCACTTTTTCGGCAAGTCTTCTTTGGGTGTTTTCGGGTTAAATCTAAATGGCTGTACCTCTCCTTCGCGTCTCATTCTAATTGGTACGTGCGTTGCTTTAAATTTTTTAGTAGGGTCGGGAGCTTCAGGATTACGATAAATTGAGATTACAGGTAAGCGAGAAGGAGCGATAAACTGCCAAATTCCACAGAGAGTAAACTGTCCCGGTTCGGTTTCCCATTGATTTTCTTCACACCAAGCTACCACGACAAAATACATTTCTGGTGGTTTCCTGGGGATATATAATACTTTGGGATAAACTCGCAGGAACAAGGGTGTTGAGGGATTATTTTGCAGTTGTTTGCTAAAGTTATACTTTCCTCCCGGACGAAAAGACAAGCGAAATTGATGTTCTCCTATGGAAATCATCATTTCACCATCATCTCGTCGCGATGCTTGACCGTATAATGTCCCGATACCTTGGAAGTAGTGTGAAGTTTCTTTCGTTTCTTCCTTCTCCTCAGCATCTCCAGATGCGTCTGCATCCGCAGTTTTCTCTTCTACCTCAGCCGATGCAGGAGTAGGGGCTTTTTCTGCTGGTGCTACCTCTAGTGTTGTCTCGGTTTCTTCTACCTCAGCCGATGCAGGAGTAGGGGCTTTTTCTGCTGGTGCTACTTCTAGTGTTGTCTCGGTTTCTTCTACCTCAGCCGATGCAGGAGTAGGGGCTTTTTCTGCTGGTGCTACTTCTAGCGTTGTCTCAGTTTCTTCTACCTCAGCCGAGGTATCTAAATCTACTTTCTCTTCAGTATCATCTACTTTAGCTTGCTCTGGAACCTCAGCAGGGGTAGAAGTAGCCGCCTTTTTCTTAACCTTTTTCCGACGCTTCGCAGTGGATGTAGCATCCACCTTATCTTTAAGATCGGCATCCGCTTCTACATCTGGCTTTTTCTCAGCCTCAGTAGGTGCAGCGTCTGCTTTTTTCTCCTCAGCCGCAGCTTTCTTTCTAATTTCAAGAATTTGAAGCATCCTGATTTCTCTAGCAGAAGGCATAATAACTCAAAAAAAAACACCAAGTAACCTATAATAACAAAAAGCTAATAAATCCTGCATCTCAAAACTCAACAATTCTCAACTGTATTTTGGCTAGTCGTACTTCTATTTCCTTAAACGGATTAAACAGACGCGAGCTTACCAGGGACTACCAATCATGGTGAAGGCACTCCAGTAATAAGGATGATTTAGTTGTTTATCGCCGACAACAGTTAAACTAGAGGGTAAATCAAAACTTTGCTCTCCGGTAATTAATTTTCCTCCTTCTAACTTAACTTGACCTTGAATCATGGCTAATTGGGCTTGTCGCAGTGCTTCTGCTTTAATTGGGGCTTGTTGTAATTGTTGATAGAAGGTTGTCATTAGACCGAGCGTACCTTCGTCGCTGACATACCAGAGGCTACCTAATGCTGATTTTACACCAGCTTGGACGGCAAAACCTGCAAATCCTAATTCGGCTTCGCGATCGCCAACTGCGGTTCGACAAGCACTTAATACTAATAATTCCACTATCGGGTTACTTAATTCTAACTGACGCAATTTGGTTAGTTCTAATTTGCGCTCCCAAAATTGCACGTAAGAATTACTCGGTTCTCCTGCTTTAAATTCGCCATGAGTTGCTAAATGAATTATACCATAAGCTGCTGAATTTCGCGCGGTTTTTAAGTTTTTTTCAGTAAATTCTTCATTCAAAAAATAGCGCCCTTGCCATAAATTTCCGGCAATCAATTGTAACTCTATGGGAACCGCAGGTAAAGGGCTTTGGTCGCTAAATTCACTTGCTCCCATTGCTAATACTTGCATTTGCTTGAGATTGCGGTAATTTGTATTAGCTAAACTCAAACTGGGCATTAAGCCGACGCTGTATTTTTCTACTACAAATTGATTGCCGTTGTGGAGTGCAGCCACAGGTAAAGAACGCAAGCCTTCATCCATAATAAAGGCAATATTATTAATTTCTTGTGCCGCTAAATCTGCTTCAACGGGGGCAATTAACCACTGATATAATTGTTGTGCTGATTCCAGGTAGGGACGGCGCTGCCGGACATCGGTGACTCCCCGACGAAAGCTGTTTGCTACTTCGATGAGTTTGGCTTTGGTGACTCCTGGAACTTGTTTGCGAATGGTTTGATTTTGGGGGGTTACTAAGATTAATTCTAGGGTGATTTCTTCTGGTTTCCTAATAGTTCCTTTTACGGTCGGGGGAACAAAAACTACATAAAGTAAGGCGGGTTTGGTTCCGGTTTGCTGGGCGACATTGGCTAAGATTTTTCCGGCTTCGTCGGTGTTGACTTGGGGGACTTCTTCTAAGCCTAAATAAGTGGTAAATGTGTCGGTGAAGTTGGTTTCTATTTCTTGTAAGCTGACGCTGGGGATAGTTGCTGTTGTGGCTATTTGATTAATTTGTGGAAGTATTTCTTCTGCTGCGGTTTCGCTAACTTCTGTTTCTTCTGGTATTTGGCTAATGTCGGTGGGTGCAAATGAGGTTTCGTTGGCTGTAAAAGGTGTTTCTCCTGTTAGTTGGTTGCTTGAGGTTTCGGTTATTAATGGTTGGATGATTGATGGTTGCGGTGTGGGTTCTATTTCTGGGGTTTCAGCTCTGGGAGGGGCTTCTACTCCGATTAAGCCAATATTACCTCGCTGAATGGTGTAGGGGAAAATTTCGCCGAGTTGCAAGGTTGATGTGCCACTGGTGATGATTCCGGCTGTGCCGTTTGTGCTAGAATCGCCGATGATGAAGGGTATGTCTCCTTCTGCGCCGTGTCTGATGATAATATTGCCGTTACCGTTACTGCCAATTGTGGAGATACTACTATTGTTCCCGTGGCGATCGCGAAAACTTCCGGTGGCGCGAAAATATCTCCCGGCGGTTATATCTACTTCTCCCCCTTGACCGGCTGTGCCTCCTTGGGCGTTAATAAAGGTAACTTCGATATCGGCGATCGGATCGAGAAAGACGTTACCTGCATTCCCTACAGTTGCACTACTGTCTATTTCTCCGGTTTGAATGGCGATAAGGGCGTTGACAAAGATCTCTCCCCCTGTGGTTCCCGATGTGGTTAAATTCTCTGTGGTTACTATACCTTCACTGCTGCTAAGGTTGAGACTTCCTCCGGTGGTGATGATGTCGGCTGTGGTTACGTCTCCAATGGCATTTAGGTTGACGCTACCCCCAGATGTGGCGGTTATGGTGTCCGTGGCGGTGATGTTTCCCCCAGATGTAGCGTTGATGTTTTGGGCGGTTATTCCTGCTGTTGAGAGGTCATTTGTACTGTTTAGCCTTAAGTTAGCGAGGGCAAATTTTTGACCCCAATACCTCCCCAAGGATATTTTACCATTGCCCGCCGAAATTGTCAAGTCATAATTTTCCTGGGCAGCGCTGTCGAGAATGTTGGTAAAGTTAAGATCGCCGTTGCTAGTAGTAATGAAGAGATCGTTATTGATAATTATCTCATGGTCGTAATTTTGTGCGTTGATGGTGGTGACGTTACCGTTAAGTTGAGTTGTGCCGCCGCCGCCGATGTTCAAGCTGGTCGCGTTGATGGTACTGTTAAATACAGTGGTGCCGTTGTTGTTAATTCTCAGGTTGCCTAAGTTTTGACTATTTCCGACGCTATCTGTAAAGGTAATATTTCCCGTTCCCGCGTTGATTGTTAAGGATGAGTTACCGTTGAGAGTACCATTAAAGTTGACGTTACCACCGTCGCTGACGAGGAGAGGGTTGTTGACGATGAGGGTATTTCCTTGAAAATTTAAGTCTTGGTTGGTGGTAGTTAGGTTAGCGTGAAGACTGATATCACCGATAAAAGTTACAGAAGCATTATCGACAGCAAGAAGATCGCCTTGAATGAGAATCGAACCAAGAGGAGATTGAATCGTTACCGGATCGGAAAAGACGAGATTATCGTTACCAACGGTAATTGTACCATTTCCCTCTGCCGATCCGATCGCTATATTCGCAAACCCATCGACTAAATTAGCAATTTCGCTTCCACTTAAGTCTAATTCCCCGGTTACACTTCCAATTCCGATTTGGCTAGATTCGTTAATTGGGGCTATATTCAGCGTACCATTTCCGGCGACATTACTATTCAATTCGAGATCGGTTGCGCGAAAGTTGATATCGTCAGCAACATTAATACTTCCGGTGGTTGACAAAATACCGTTACTGATGATGTTGAAATTTCCCCCAATTTCTGCTTCACCGAGATTAGTATTGGTAGCGTTGACTAAGTTAACATTTCCCAGAGTAGTGAGATTAATTGTACCGCTAGCATTTAAGTTATCGAGAGTGATATCTCCGGTGGTGGTAAAGCTACTGGTTTGGTTAAAGCTGACGATACCACTATCGGTAATCGTCCCCACCGCAGTAAGATTAAGACTACCAGTAAGATTAGTTTCACCCAAATCGAGATTGTTGCGATCGCTGAGGGTAAGATTATTCGCATTCGTAACAACTACCGTGCTAAAGTCGTGACTGTTATCGAGAATAATATCCCCAGTGGTAGCGAAAGTGACAATTCCGGGGACGATAACAATACCACTATTAGTAATAGTCCCATTCGCGGTAACATCTAAAGTACCTGCGATATTGAGATTATTCAAATCAAGATTGTCAATATCGTTAAGAATGACATTATTAGCGTTAGCGATCGCCACACTATTCAAGTTATGCTGATTATCGAGGATGAGATCGTTTCCCCCAGTCGCGAAACTTGCTAAACCTGCGACATTTACCACCCCACTAGCGGTAATTATCCCATTTGCAGTAATTCCCAAATTCCCAGAAACATCCACATTTCCTAAATCTAGCTGATTAATATCGTTGAGGATAACATTATTCGCGCCGAGGATAGCTACCGTATTAAAATCATGGTCATTATCGAGAATGATATCATTGTCATTCGCATTCAAAGTCGTAATTCCACCAATAACCAAATTAGCGCTATCGGTTATTGTCCCACCTGCGGTGACATCTAGATTCCCGGTAAGGTTAATTTCTTCTAACTCTAAACTATCTGGGTCATTTAACACCAGATTATTTGCACTAACAATAGTTACCGAAGTCAAATCGCTTGGTTCCAGGAGAATAATATCATTACCATTAGCATCTAGGGTAGTTGTACCGAGAATGTTCAACTCTCCACTATTGGTAATTATGCCATTCGCGGTGACATTGAGATTCTCATCGAGATTAATATTTCCCAAGTCTAAGTCATCGATATCGTTGAGGATAACATTTCCCGCGCTAATTACTGAGACGGTATTGAAGTCGTTATCGTTATCGAGAGTAATATCGTTACCCGTCACATCTATATTAGTAACACCCGCGACAGTTACTATCCCAATATCGCTAAGGAAACCATTTGTGGTGATATCTAGGTTTCCCGTTATGTTAGTCTCTCCCAACTGTAAGTCATTGATGTCGTTGAGAATGACATCTTGAGCATTGTTGAGAGCGATCGCGTTAAAATTATTCTGGTTATCGAGAGTAATATCATTCCCAGTTGTATCTATATTAGTAACACCCGCGACAGTTACTATACCAATATCGCTAAGGAAACCATTTGTGGTGATATCTAGGTTTCCCGTTATGTTAGTCTCTCCCAACTGTAAGTCATTGATGTCGTTGAGAATGACATCTTGAGAATTAGCGATCGCGATCGCGTTAAAATTATTCTGGTTATCGAGAGTAATATCGTTACCCGTCACATCTATATTAGTAACACCCGCGACGGTGACTATACCAATATCGCTAAGGAAACCATTTGTGGTGATATCTAGGTTTCCCGTTATGTTAGTTTCTCCCAACTGTAAGTCATTGATGTCGTTGAGAATGACATCTTGAGAATTAGCGATCGCGATCGCGTTAAAATTATTCTGGTTATCGAGAGTAATATCGTTACCCGTCACATCTATATTAGTAATACCCGCGACAGTTACTACCCCAATATCGCTAAGGAAACCATTTGTGGTGATATCTAGGTTTCCCGTTATGTTAGTCTCTCCCAACTGTAAGTCATTGATGTCGTTGAGAATGACATCGTTAGCATTGGTTATCGCAATAATATTGAAGTCGTTATCGTTATCGAGAGTAATATCATTCCCCGTTGTATCTATATTAGTAATACCCGCGACGGTGACTATACCAATATCGCTAAGGAAACCATTTGTAGTGATATCTAGGTTTCCCGTTATATTAGTGTCTCCCAACTGTAAGTCATTGATGTCGTTGAGAATGACATCTTGAGCATTGTTGAGAGCGATCGCGTTAAAATTATTCTGGTTATCGAGAGTAATATCGTTACCCGTCACATCTATATTAGTAATACCCGCGACAGTTACTATACCAATATCGCTAAGGAAACCATTTGTGGTGATATCTAGGTTTCCCGTTATATTAGTGTCTCCCAACTGTAAGTCATTGATGTCGTTGAGAATGACATCGTTAGCATTGGTTATTCCAACAATATTGAAGTCGTTATCGTTATCGAGAGTAATATCATTCCCCGTTGTATCTATATTAGTAACACCCGCGACAGTTAAGATCCCAATATCGCTAAGGAAACCATTCGTCGTCACCTGAAAATCACCCGCAACATCAATATCTCCCAACTCTAACTCATCACTGTCATTCAAAATCACATCTTCAGTGCTAGTCAAGAAAACCGTGCTAAAGTTATGCTGATTATCCAGGAGAATACTACCAGCAGCATCAATATTCGTATTCCCCAAAATATTCAAGCTACCGCTATCGGTAACATTCCCACCAACAGTAAGCAATAACGTCCCATTAATGTTACTATCGCCTAAGTCTAAGTTATTAACCTCATTGAGAATAACATCCTCCGCGCTAATAACCGAAACAGTATTCAAATCATTCTCGTTATCAAGAATAATATCATTCCCCGTCGCATCCAAGCTAGTCACACCCGCAACCTGTAAGTCACCATTATCAGTAATTATTCCCTTCGCAGTAACATTCAAATCACCCGAAATATTTGACGCATCCAGAATAACCGCATCATTCTCGACAATCGTTACATTTTGTCCAATAATTTGCAAATTCCCAAACTGATTATTTGCGTTATCCAGAGTTATTTCTCCTGTGGGAGTTGCATCCAAAATCGTCACACCCGTCACATTCAAAGCCCCAGTTTGCGAGATCTTAGCTGGAGCGGTAATATTAGTTAAATTTGGTGTCGCTGTCGTAAAATTAACCGTACCACCGAAATTATTTTCCGCTTGATTTAAAGTAATCGCTTCACCCGCAAAAATGCCGTCAAATGCTTCCCCCGAAGCTAAACTATTAACCGTCAAATCACCTGTAACTGTTTGCGAAGGTATCTCGACATTTCCCACACCGCTAACTACAACATCACCATTAGGAAATGTAAATACCGAAAAAATATTACTCGCATTTGGATCGAGATTAACCTGGGGTGCATCAATATCAATATCACCTGCAACTTGAATAACTCCCACTTGAGAAACATTACCTTCCGAGTCGATAGCTAAATCACCACCGACAAAGATAGTCCCTAAAATTGTCTCCCCAGAATTCAACAAAAAGACACCGCCAGTATTAGCTAAACTGGTAGTAAAAGTAGCATCTCCACCGACAGTTAAAACGCCGCTATCGGTAATCGCACCCGTGGAAGTAATCATCAAATTACCTGTAATATTAGCCAAACCTAACTCTGTCGGTGCATTTTCATTAATATTGACATTATTACCTGTAAGTTGCAGGATTCCAAATTGATTATTATTGTTGAGAATAATATCGCCAACGCCAGAATTTATCGTCGTTATTCCGGCAATATTCAAGTTACCACTATCGGTAATAGTCCCCGCAGTAGTAAGATTTAAACTACCTGTAAGATTGGAATTACCCAAATCTAAATTATTGATATCGTTGAGGATAACATTATTTCCTTGAACCAAAGCAACGGTGTTAAAATCATTCGCATTATCGAGGTTAATATTACTTCCAGAAAGAGTCGCAACACCCCCAACCAAGACATCTCCACTATCGGTAATGGCACCATTGGCGCTAAGATCTAAATTACCAGAAATAACAGAGGTAGTTAAATCGACGGCATCGTTTTCAGTAATAGCAACATTTTGTCCGATAATAGCTAACGTACCAAATTGATTGTTAGCTTCGGTAAGAGTAATATCTCCTGCTGGTGTCGCATTTAAAGTAACATTCCCAGGAATTGTTTGTGGTGTTGTTTGCACAATACTGGGTGTAGCGGTGACATTATCGATATCAGAAGTAACTGTATTAATCCTAACTGTACCAGCGAAAGAATTACCGGGTTGGTCTAAAATAATGGCATCGCTATTAAAAACTTCTGTAAATTGTTCCCCAGCAACGAGACTATTAACGGTAAGATTGCCATTAATTGGGGTTTCGGGAATAGCAACTTCCCCAACTCCGCTCACAATTACGTCACCGTTAGGTAAGGTAATAAAGGGGGTAACTGTATTACTAAATTCCAGGGTACCATCGGCAGCATTAATAATTACTTCCCCTGCAACTTGAATCTCGCCATTTTGCGAAACTGTACCCTCAGAATTGACAATTAAGTTACCACCAATAATACTATCGCCGAAAACTGTATCGCCGGAATTAGTGAAGGAAACATTGCCTAAATTAGCAGCCGTAGTTGTCAAGTTGGCTGTACCAGTTATAGTGAGATTACCACTATCGGTAATTGCTCCATCAGCAGTAAGATCGAGATTACCTTGAATGTTAGTTATGCGGAGATTAAGATTTGTGTTATTGCGTGCAAATAAGTCTCCGGCTACATTGGGTTGAAACTGATTAACTTGTAATTCTAAAGGATTGTTAATTGTTCCCACTGAACCTGTGGCATTAAGGTTTAAAATATTGCTAGTAATATCGAGTCCAGTTGGGGCGCTGCTAATTGCACCTGTATTCAGATTAAGCGTGCTATTATTGCCTAAAATAATGCCGTTATTAAAGGTAGTATCGCCGCCATTGATGGTAAGATTAGGCGTAATTGTGCTGAAATCTAGTTCTCCGGAAATTGTCACTGCACCCGTGCCGTTTGTCCTACCAATTGTGATGGAATTAAAGCCCGGCTGTATAGCATTAATTTCCTGATTTGTCAAGGTCAAAGTATTAATTCCGGAATCATCTGTTGCGCCAAGATTGATATTTTGTCCGGGTGTTGCTGGTTGAATAATTAAGTCGTTATTGGAGGTGACAATTACGTCACCTCCTTCAAAAGAAATAAAGTCAATTTCGTTACCAATTAAAGTAATTGCTGCTTCATTAGTTAGGAGAGAATCTGTGAGAAGATTATTAGCAGCAGAGAGAGAAATTATGCCACCATTTCCCATGTCAGAACGAGCATCAATTACATAGGTGGTAACATTAGTACCAGCGTCAATAGTAACTGCACCGCTATTAAGATTACCGCTAGATAAGATAATGTCGTTAACGTTGATAAAATCTAGGGCTGATAAAATTATTGTCCCACCAATACCAGTATCGGAGTTAGAGAAAATAATATCAGTAGCGATAAATCCTCCAGCTTCAACGGTAACATTTCCTCCGTCGCCAGCCGGGGAACTAGAATCAACATTTAAGATGGAAACATCGCCACCAGCAGTTAAGGAAATAATACCACCATCTGCATTACCAGCGATCGCCTGAGTAGCTCCGGAACTATTAAGATTGTCTGTGCTAAGATTACCACCAGCAGTGACAGAAATTGCACCTCCGGCACCACGTTCGGCGCTAGAATCAATATTAGCTGTAATAATATCGCCACCAGCAGTAACAGCTATATCTCCTGCATCGCCATCATCTCCTTTAATAGAGGAAATTTCTCCGGTAATAATATTACCTGTTGCTGTCAAATTTATTGCACCGGAATCTCCTTCAGCAGTAGAGTTAAGAATGGTACCATTGCTGTCAATATCGCCACCACTGGTAATAGTTAAGACTCCACCTACTGTAGAGATATCAGCATTAATATCGACTACATCTCCAGCGTCTAAAGTCAAGTCGTTAGTAAATGTGCCGTCACCATCAGTAGTAATAATACCATTAGTAACAATTGTACCTCCAGGATTAGGCGATCGCAGCGTCGTCGGATTGTTAAACGCCACATCGTCAACTACAGTAATCGTACCGCTACCATCGGCACGTCCAATAATAACCGAGTTGAAACCAGGTTGAATTGTAGCCAACTCAGCAATGGTAAGATCGAGGCTAGCAATTCCTGCATCTCCTCCGTCACCGAGATTAATATCTTGTTCGGGTGTTACTGTCTGAATTAGCAGAGTAGCATCATTGCTGATAATATTATCGACTGGTAGAACACCTATACTATCAAGAACATTAAATTCATCAGCAGTAATATTGATATCTCCACCCTGATTCCCACCAGTAGCAGTAATACCTGCTATATTAATCGTATCAGTAGCAATCAGTGCGATCGCGCCACCATTGCCAGTATCGGAACTAGAATCTAGAGCATTACCGTCGATAAAAAGAGCAGCAAGATCGGGATTGATTGTAATATTAGCACCAGAGTTAATAGCGATCGCGCCACCATCACCATCAGTAGAAATGGCGAAAACTGCTCCTAAGTTAATATTACCAGCCGTGGTAATTTCTATAGTTCCTGCATCACCATCAATCGCATTAGATACTACTTGAGTAATGACAAAATCGCCATTTTGACTAATAATTGAAATATTGCCACCATTACCATCTACATCTGGAATTCCTAAACCACCACCACCAGCCCCATCATCTAAGGAACTAGCAACAACGGAATCTGTGGTAATATCACCACCAGCAGTAATAGTTATCGCTCCTCCATCATTATTATCAGACCTAGAATCAATAAGTCCTGTAGTAATATCACCACCAGCAGTAAGAGTAATTGCACCTCCAGGAAAACCACTACTGGTGTCGATAGTACCAACGGTGATATTTCCACCTGCTTCGATAGTAATATTTCTTCCTGCTGCTTCGATGGTATCAACAATATTCATGGTAAAGTCACCAATACCATTATTATCAGCATCTGCTATAAAACTAATATCACCGCCAAAACCTTGAGTTGGAGCAAAAGTTAATATACCATCGGTTATATCGCCAATTGTAATATCATTAGTGGCTTCCAAAATTACATCAGCAGTATCAGGAAGTCCTTCTAAAGTTGCTGAGGAAATAGTGATTGGATTCCCGTTAAAATCAGCAGCTAAAATATCAGGTAAGGCGGCTGCAACTCCTGCGCTTTCTGGATCTGTATCATCAATAAGAATATCAGTCGGGTCTAATAATAATCTTCCCAAATTACCATTTACGGCACTCAAATCTACACTTCCAACAAAGATTAAATCTTCTTTCCCTGAGATTTCAACAAAGCCACCGTTACCGGAAATTACTCCACCACGAGCAGTAATATTACCGTAAAATCCTGTTACTTCATCCGCCCAAACTATGACTCTTCCACCATCACCTAAACTCAAAGCATTGGCGCTAATTGTTGAGTCATTGCTGACAAAAGTACGCAAGGCATTTGGTACAGTTCCCAAGCCTCGATAATCGCCGCCAATTCTAATATTACCGCCGCCAATTGTGCCGTCAGCGTTAATATTTGCGCCAATAATTCCTACTTTGGTTCCGAAAATATCGAGGTTGCCACCTAGGGAATTAGAGCCATCTAAACTACCAGAAACGATCGCAGTTTCGCTAAGATTATGCGGCAAAATTACGTTAGAATTTGTTAATTGAACCGTACCATCGGGATTAACTGTTAAGCCAGTTTCCACACCAGTACCTGTTAGTAATCTGGGCAAATCTAAGGGTGTAATTGGTAAATCTTGTCCGGTGTTATCCGTAGGAATTTCTATTTCTAAACTTAACAGTTGTCCGGCTTGAGAAATTCTCACTAAATTAGTTCCGGGGACGGCGGCAATGGTAATATTACCTCCGGGGGCGCTGAGAGTTCCGGTGTTAATTACGCTACCACCAAGTAAGGTTAAATTACTATCTGGAGTGACGCTTAAGTCCCCAGCATTAATTATTACTCCTCCGGTGGCTAAATCAAAGGCGAATATGTTAGGATTACCAACTAAATTTTGATATTCATTTGTCCCAAAAACCTGAAACCAATTATCTTCCCCAAAACCAACTCTTGTAGCGGTGGTTGCGAAGAAGTCTCCAGGAACGTTTAATTGAGCGTCAGCGCCAAAAACAATCCCGGCGGGGTTAATTAAATAAAGGTTAGAATTGCCGCCGAGAACTTGAATTAAACCGTTAATTATGGAAGGATCTCCGCCGACTACTCTCCCTAAAATATTGCGAATTTCCGGGTGAGAAAGAAAGCTAGCAATTTGTTCGGAAGATAGTCCAAATTGCTCGAAACTGTGGAATAAATTAGTTCCGTCTCCGGACAAACTACCGCCTTCGATGTAAAATTCTTGACCATCAATACTGATAATTGTACCTGTACCGTCTGTGGCTGGAGTAATTGATTGAGCTAAAACAGGATTATTAGTGATTATTCCGATTAAGGAAAGTAAAGAGCAAAACTTCAACCACGATAGTTTCATTGATTTAGCTCCGGGAACTTACGGAAGGAAAAAAGATTTTTGTTTATGGTAACGAATTATCTCAGTATAGGTACTGAAAAGTTAAAGAATTTTTTATAATTAAAGAATAATTGATTAATTGTTATTTAGTTAAAGAGAAATAGATCGCGTCATCTGAATTGGGCGAATTCAAGGATTTCGGCTTGGATGTATAATTTACTACTTTAATTTTCATTAGCAATAGCGATATTTATCGTCTAATTCCCAGAATAACAATCCAAGTCTTGTTTATATTTGACTATATTTTAGACTAGACAATTGTGCGTCCGGGATTGATGGTGAGGGTACAGGTAAATACCGAGATGATTTTCCGGGTAGCGATCGCACCTCGAAACGGAAAATCAAGGAGTGCTAATATAACAGACAAATGCGATCGCTGCGAGCGGGAGCAGGAAAAAGAACATTTCTCAAACCTTACCCGCTCGCAAGACGCTTTCGCAAGAAACTAACAACTTATTCGCCCGTAATTGAGAGTGAATCAACCCAAATTCGGGGACAAACTCCTCCGGGAGTCAATTCTAAATCCGACTCGACAAAAATAATTGATTTCAGCAATTCCAACCAATCTCCCGCCACCGTTGCCGAATCAATACTGGTGAATTTTCCTTGTTCGACAATCCAACCATCAAAAGGTAGCGAAAATGAACCTTGGAGAGCATTAACCCCTGCATGAAGTGCTTGTAAATCATCAATTAAAATCACATTCTCAGCATCTTCTAAACGATATACTTGCGGTGCAGGTTTGCCAGGAAAAACATGATAAAAATTCGAGCTAACTGTTACTTTAGCGCCGATGTTAGCGTTTCCTGTGGGTTGAGTATTCAGCCGTTTTGCCGTTCCCGCACTATGAAGAAAATTGGTTAAAACACCATCGGTAATAATGGGTACGCGACGGGTGGGCGTACCTTCACCGTCAAAAGTTTCCGCAGCTACATTATCTGGATGCCAAGCATCATCGCACACAGAAAGTAAACGAGAAGCAATTTCTTGTCCTAAAGATTCTGGAGTAGAAAGACTTTGGTTGTCAAGGATTTTTTGGGCGTTAAATAAATTAGAAAAAGCAGCTAACAAACTTAAGAAAGCATCGCCAGAAAAGACAACTCGATACTTACCAGACTTAATTTTGCGGTAGTTAAGATGGCTAATAGTTTTTGCGGCAGTTTCTTGGAGACAACCTTGAATATCCAAATTATCTAAACTGCGGCTAACTTTAAAGCTACCAGCAGAGCGAGGTTTTTTGCCTTCGACTTCGGTTTTGCTGTACAAATAGATCGAAGCGTAAGAGCGAGCTTCATTACGCATCGCCCCATCGCTGTTGAGATAAAAGCGATCGCGTTCTTGTTGTGCTAAACCGTTATAAGGGACTCCTTTAATCGCTGGATGAGCTTCTAAAAGTTGTTTTTCAGTCGCGATGAGCTTATCGATTAAAGTTGACACAGGTGCAGAAGCTGCTTTTTCATTGGAGATCTCCCTAGTCGGAGCCATAGCTTCGGGACTAAAATCAGGTATATTCTCCTTCACCCCGTAGAAACTCGCCTCATAGGCAGTTTTCAAAGCTAATTCTATTCCTTGGGGGTCAACATCTGTCGTCGAAGTTACACCCATCGTATTATTTTCGTTCCAAACCCGAACGATCGCACTCGAACGATTAGAAGCTTTGACTTGTTTCGGTTCGCCCTGGTCTACTTGTACTCTAGTTTCATCTACAGAGGAACCGTAGATATCAAACTTTTTGATACCTTGTTTGTGAGCGATTTCTTCAGCCTGGGTTGCTAGTTCTTTAATTTGAACCATTGTCAATAAAAAATCTTGTTTGAGTAACTTTTCTACCGCCCGCTTGCGGATTTTTGGTTGTAATGGGCTTACCTACCACCAACAGTAATCGAATCAACCTTCAAATGGGGTTGTCCCACGGTAACGTAAATACTACCGCTCACCGAACCACAGAAACCAGCAGCCAAGCCCAAATCTTGAGAACACATCGAAATCTTATTCATAATTTCGGTTGCTTCGCCAATCAAAGTTGCTCCCTTAAGAGGTTTCGTTACCTGACCATTTTCAATCAAATAAGCCTCAGAAACGCCAAAATTAAACTCGCCTGTAGCCCCGACGCTACCACCGCCCATTTTCTTACAGTAAATTCCTTTATCGATTGAGGCAAATAAATCCTCAACCGCGTAATCACCAGGCGCAATATAAGTATTTCGCATCCTCGATGCCGCCGCATAGGTATAATTTTGACGGCGACCGCTTCCAGTTCGCGGATGTCCAGTACGCATCGAACCCGCACGGTCTGCTAAGAAATTCTTCAAAACGCCATTTTCAATCAATAACGTTCTTTGGGCTGGCATACCTTCGTCGTCCATATCGATTGTACCGAAGGCATGGTCAGAAAGTCCTTCATCCCAAGCAGTTAAGCTTTCATGAGCAATTTTTTCGCCTTTTTTATCGCTAAAAGGAGTTGATTTCCGCTCGATTTGGGTGGTTTCGAGCAAATGTCCGCAAGCTTCGTGGAAAATCACACCACCAAACTGATTTGCCATGATAATCGGGTAAGTTCCCGATTCGACGTAATCAGCATAAAGCATTTTTCCGGCAGACTCAGCTACTTCTTCCGCCGCCGCTTGATAGTTCCAATTACGCAAAAATCCGGGGTCGCTGGTATTGCCTTCCCGATGACTCATCGAAGCCCGATGCGCGCCATCAGCGCAAAGCAAATTATAACCTACCGATTGAGTCAGGCGAATATCGCGAGCAAAAGTACCATCACTAGCTGCAACCAAAATTTCTTGCCAATCGCGGAAATAGCGAGCTTGTCTTGATTGTACGCGATTGGCTTTTTGATGCAAAGCTGCATTGGCATCGAGGAGAAGTTCGCCCATTTCAGCAATGGTACTAGACTGAGATAGCCAGGTTTCTTTTCCTTTGGCTTTGGTATAATCCCTCAGCAGTTCTAAGTTAACTTCGCTAATGTAAGCATTTGGTCCAGGTAGTTGCAATCCGAGAATCGAAAGTCCTTTTTCTAAAGCTGCTTTTAAACCAGAAAATGATAAATCGTTCGTACTGACGTAGCAGTCAGCTTTACCCCGAAACACTCTCACTCCTGCACCTGTAGACAGACTAGGGGTGATACTGGTAATCGTGTCATCTTCCGCCAGACAGCTAATGTAGTGGACTCGTTCGAGGAAAAATTCGATCGCGTCTGCACCGGCGGCACGTCCTAATCCGAGTAACGTAGAGAGGGGAGCCTGCCAACTTTCGTCAAATCTTTCTTTTGTTGCTGTGTATTGTAAATTAGGCAGTTCTTTGGTTATCAGTAAAGCGGTTGACGGCATATTTTGCTTCCTTAGAGGAGACTAATACTATTATCTCTTGACCTTAATTTAGTTTAGCAACTGATTTAAACTAGGTTCAACTTTGAGGATCGGTTTTCCGCTTCTAGTTACGGATTAGTTAGTCTTTTCTTTGATTTCGCTTGCGCATTGGTGATTTTCTTAATTTTTACTTCTCACGGTTTTGGGAATCATTGCCGAGCAATTTTTTCTGCACGACTCGATTTCTTCCCTGTTTTTTGGCTTGATAAAGTACCTCATCAGCCAAAGCGACCAAGGCTGAACTATTAAAGTCAAGAGTAGGAATTTTACTAACCACACCTAAACTCAAAGTTACATATTTACTAACTGGAGACTGTTGGTGAATTATTTTTAAATTTTCTACTGATAAACGAATATTTTCGGCAATACAAACCGCCGCTTCGGCATCAGTATTTGACAAAATTACGGCAAATTCTTCGCCACCATAACGAGCGACTAAATTCCCCGGTTTTTTGAGATTATTTTCAATTGCTCGAGCAACTTTTTTTAAACAATCATCTCCAGCGAGATGACCATAGGTATCGTTATAATTTTTGAAAAAATCAACGTCACAAAAAACGAGAGATAAAGGTGATTTTTCGCGAAACATCCGCCGCCATTCACTATGTAAATAATCCTCAAATTTGCGGCGGTTAGCAACTCCAGTTAAACCATCAATGTTAGCAATTCGTTGCAGTTCTTGATTTACCTCTAAGATAGCTGCTTCAGCCTTTTTGCGTTGAATGAGCGAACCTAATTGCTCGGCCACTGCTTGGACTAATTCAACTAAACGCGGTTCTGATTTTAGAGGATTTTGCTTGTAGAAAACTATAATTGCTAAGACAAGATTGTCAACAATAATTGGCACGCCAAAAGTTGCTTTTAAGCCAACTTTTTTCGCTATTTGAGAACGAACGCAAACTTTCTTAGATACATTAGAAACGTCTTCCAGCCATTCTGGTTGCTGGGATGACCAAATCCTACCTGGAAGTCCCACATTAGGAGCAAAAGTTAGCTTTTCGCTTTTTTGTCGAAATATTTCTAGAGAGGGATTCAGTCCATACCAACCTCGACTTGATTCGAGTATACCTCGTCGTTCGTTGGGTATCCAAGCTTCGCCAAAATCCCAATTAATTATTTCACAAACTTGACGCAAAGTTACTTCTAAAGCGGCATGAAAATCGGGGGAGTTACCGATTGCTTTACTGGTAGTTAATAAAAAGCGAATTTCAGCCTCTACTCGTTTTCTTTCTTCAATTTCTTGTTGCAGAATTTGGTTTTGTAATGCCAGTTTACGAGCTTGTTCTTGAAGCTTAATTTGTAAGTTTTGTCGAGCGAGCTGATTTTCAACACGCGCCAAAACTTCGGGAAATTGAAACGGTTTAGTAATATAATCAGAACCACCTACCTGAAAAGCTTTTACTTTATCTTCTGCTTCGTGGAGCGCGCTCAAAAAAATTATCGGTATTTCACTGGTTTGTGGATCTGCTTTCAATTGTTTGCAAACTTCAAAGCCGTTAATTTCCGGCATATTAATATCTAGTAAGATCAGTTCGGGACGTGCAGTTTTAGTTACGTTTAAAGCGAGTTGCCCGTTAATAGCTTTGCGGACTTTATATCCTTGTGCAACGAGCATAGTAGCTAAAAGTCGTAAATTATTAGGATTGTCATCTACAATTAAAAGGTCGCCTTTGGCTGGTAACTTCTCGTGGTTCATTGAGAGTTATTTGCTACTGATTAATCCACTACAAAAAGTTAAACTTGAGTTTGCTGACAATTACAATATAGCAATAATAGGTAAAAATTATTCAGAAAGAGCAGAAAAAAAGCGATCGCGTAACTATTCGTTGGGTTTGTCTGGGTGATTTCCAACACAATTTGACTCCTGGAATGAGCGAAAGTGAGAAATTTTCTCAAACTACAAGATACCTTTCGGGTGCTGGCGCTACTGGGTCAATCGCGGCTGCTTGACATATTTTACTCTAAGTTCTCTATTCTCGCGACCGACGATGTTTAACTAAAATTTTGACCATTACCCACCAACTTGAGGCTTTTCCCAATCAGAGCTAAATTTGTGGGCTAATTTCGTTTCGATTAGCAGGAAAAAACTGAATTATCCTCATTCCGGAAGATGTGAATCTGGGCAGTTTCTGACATCTTAATTTTTAGGCGAATTGAAAAATCAATTCTGTTATCGTTTGCTGACAAATAAAATCCTCATGAGTTTAAACGTTACCCAAAAGTTAATTAAATCTCACCTTGTTTCCGGTTCCCTAACACCAGGAGAAGAAATCGGACTGAAAATTGACCAATCTTTAACCCAGGATGCCACGGGAACAATGGTGATGCTAGAGTTGGAAGCAATGGGATTAGAGCGGGTAAAAACTGAGCTTTCGGCGCAATATGTCGATCATAATTTATTACAAACTGACTATAAAAATGCTGACGATCATTTATTTCTCAGGTCTGCTTGTCAGCGTTTTGGTGTTTGGTATAGTCGCCCCGGGAACGGTATTTCCCACGCAGTTCACATGGAACGTTTTGGAATTCCGGGGAAAACTTTAATCGGTTCAGATAGTCATACTCCGGCGGCTGGGGGAATGGGAATGCTGGCTTTTGGGGCTGGCGGAATTGATGTGGCTTTGGCGATGGCTGGCGAACCAATGTATGTGAAAATGCCGCAAGTTTTGGGCGTAAAATTAACGGGAAAATTGCCTGATTGGGTTAGTGCTAAAGATGTAATTTTGGAGATGTTGCGCCGTTATGATGTAGATGGTGGCAGGGGTAAAATTATTGAATATTACGGTCCGGGATTAGAATGTTTGAGTGCAATGGATCGTCATGTAATTGCGAATATGGGTACCGAATTAGGCGCGACGACGACAGTTTTTCCCTCAGATTTAGAGATAAAACGCTTTCTGAAATCTCAAGGCAGAGAGTCAGATTGGCTGGAAATTGTCGCTGATGAAAATGCAGAATACGATCTACATGAAGAGATTAATCTTTCCGAGTTAGTACCTTTAATTGCTTGTCCTTCTTCTCCTGGGAATGTAGTTCCAGTTCGCGAAGTTGAGGGACGAGAAGTTAATCAAGTGGTGATTGGTTCTTCTGCTAACCCCGGACTGCGAGATTTTTGGATTGTCAGTCAAATTGTGAAAGGAAAAGTCAGTTGCGATCGCACTTCGTTTGATGTTAATCCTACTTCTCGTCAAGTCATTGAAAATCTGGCGGCGATGGGAGACGCATTTTTGGATTTAATCCATGCAGGGGCGCGTTTTCACCAAGCTGGCTGTCTCGGCTGTATCGGAATGGGACAAGCCCCTGCTTCTCATCAAATATCCTTGCGGACGATGCCCCGCAATTTTCCGGGACGTTCGGGTACTGCGGACGATCGAGTTTATTTGTGTAGTCCGGAAACGGCTGCGGCTGCGGCTTTGACTGGGAAAATTACCGATCCTCGCGATTTGGAAAAACTGTATAACATGAGTTATCCCCAATTCGTCGCCCCAGAAGCGGAAATTGTCAATACTGAGATGTTGGTTCCACCCCCAGAAGATGGTAGCCAAATCGAGTTAGAAAAAGGACCGAATATTAAGTCTTTCCCGGAATTTGACTCGTTATGCGATCGCGCTGAAGTTCCTGTCTTACTGAAAGTGGGAGATAATATTTCCACTGACGAGATTATGCCTGCTGGGGCGCGAGTTTTGCCTTTCCGCAGTAACATTCCTGGGATTAGTCAATTTGTCTATTATTTGATGGATGAAACCTTCTCCGAACGGGCAAAAACAGCGCAAGAAAAAGCAGGTGGTCACATTATCATTGCTGGAGACAATTACGCCCAAGGTTCCAGTCGCGAACACGCGGCGATCGCACCTCGCTATCTCGGACAAATTGCTGTTTTAGCTAAGTCTTATGCTCGCATAGGTTGGCAAAATTTAGTTAATTTTGGGATCGTCCCTTTAGAATTTGTTAACCCTGATGACTACAATACAATCGATGAAGGAGACACGATTGAAATTTCTGGTTTGCGTGAAGCTGTGAAAGAGAAAAAAGACCTTACTGTCAAGAATCTCAAGAAACAACACTCCTACCAAGTTACTCACTCCCTCAGCGATCGCCAAATCGATCTTCTCCTCTCTGGAGGCGTAATTAACTACTACAAAGCTAAACTAGCTTAGGATAAAAAGACATGGCATTTTTTCATCAATGCTGTGTCTCATCTCTACTAACTTTAAGAAGATAAAACTTATGCAGTGTGTAATTTGTAAACATGGTGAAACTCAACCCGGACAAGCAACTGTTACTTTAGAAAGAGATTCTTCTCTAGTGGTTTTGAAACAAGTACCAGCAGAAATTTGCGCTAATTGTGGAGAGTATTACTTAAGCGAGTCTGTAACTGAAGAAGTTTTACAAATAGCAGAAGAAGCTATAAGCAAAAAAGTGGAAGTACAAATTCTTAAATATGCGGCTTAAAATCAAACAAATTATTTAATTTCCAACCAAAAAGTACACTAGCCACCAAGGTTGTATATAATCTCTTCAAAATTATAATATTTACTTCCGAGACACGGTATATTTCTTGAGCAAAAAAACCGTGTCTCTAGAAATTAATTCAGCTTATCCAGCCCAAATTACCTAAACATTGCCATAATAAATTACCGCCAAAATCAAGATAATTGTCAACGGAATTAACGAAAAAGCAATCCCAAACTTCCAAGAAGGTGTTTTTGCGGGAGTCAAGACATCTTCACCAGGTTCTGGACTTTCATTATGACTTCTGTGTCTTTGTAGTTCTTCTTGTTCCATAACAGCTATATTTTTCAATTCATCTGCTGTCCATGTTCGCGTCAATTCCCACAAATAACCTCAAGCTAGAGGACTATTAACAAAGATAGAACCACCCACATTTGTGAAAATAATCTGTATTTATTGCCGCAAAATTATCCCTCGATCGAAAATAGTTCCATCCGTACCAATACCCTTAACCACAATTAAATCTGGATAAACATCATAAGCAGCAAAACTCAAACGAGAGGCTGAATATGCAGTCCAACTCGAACGTTCTACAGGTCGAGTTCCGCCACCTGCACCGGAAATTAAATAAGTTGTACCGTCAATTGAATTAGTCCGTTCGTAGTGATGTTCGTGACCATTTATATACAATTGTACGCCATATTTTTTAAATAACGGTGTTAATTTTGGCACTAAAGTTTTATTAAAGCCGTATGCACCGGAAGCATACAATTGATGATGACCAAAGACCACTTTCCAAGCTGCATTGCTACGACTTAATTCGGTTTCTAACCAAGCTAATTCTGTTTCCCAATCAGCATTACCATTCGTATCAAGCGCAAAATATTGCACTGGGTCGGTACGAAATGTATAATAACGCTGTCCCTGCATATTAAAGTTAGGATAAAGGGTTTGCGGGACGCCATTTTCGGTGCGAATATCATGATTTCCTAAACTAGCTTGAAACTTTACTTTTTGCTCTAATAAAAATTGATAGGGACGCTCAAAAACTAAATTTATTTTCTCAATTTCGCCGTTGTTGTAAATATTATCTCCTGCCATAATTACCAGAGGAAAAGGATTTTGCTGGTAATATTGATTCATCGCTTTAGCAACCGCATATTGACCTTCTGCACCAGTTCCAGTATCGCCTATAGAAACAAAGCGTAGTAATGGTTCTTCAGCCGGAATTTCTATCTCTGAGTTCAACAATTCAGCCGCAGAATTGGCTGTGGTAATAGAGTTAGCATTGGCAAGTATTTTACCTAAGCCAGCGAAAGTTAACCCACCTAGGGTACTAATAATTAAGAATTTGCGACGTTTAATTTTCATCGGTAGTTTTTGTTAAGAGGACTTAGGTGAAATTGACGAGTAGTTATCAGTGACCAGCTACCAGTTTACCCTACAATTCTCCCAATCGCTAATCCCCTTTCCCCAAGTTAGAATGAGGTTCACCAAATAAAATTAGGGAAGTTTGCAGCGAGTTAATTACTTCTGTGGTTACGTCGCTAACAGCTAATCCTCCCGCAGTGCGACGACGCTTCGATCGCATCACGATCGCGTCTGTAGTCTCCGCTTCCCTTAAAATTACTGTGGGGACATTATCGTGGCTAATAACTTTCACCTCAGTGTTAAGAAATTTGGAGAATTCTGTTTCAATTGCTGTTATTTGTGCTAAAGAAGTTTGTGGCGGACAAACGTGCAAAACAGTCACTTTTCCCTGGTTAGTATCAGCCAAAAGTTGAGCAAATCTGACTGTGCGTACTGTTTGGGGAGTTAAGTTTTTGACAGGAACTAAAATTTGAGTGAGATAAATTGGTTCCTTGAGTAAGCGTAGCACGGCAACGGGACAATGGGAAGCCCAAAGGACGCGATCGATGACGTTACCAAAAAGACGCGATCGCAGATCGATTTCTTCACTCCAACCCATGACAATTAAACTAGCATCTTCTTCGCGTGCTAGCAGTGTAATTCCTTGGGCTACGTCGTCAGCAATTCGTAAAATTGGCTTGGCTTCAACATTAAATTCGGCGCTAATTTCTGTGGCTTTTTTTAACAATTGACGACAATGTTGTAAACTTATTACTAATTCTGGGTCATCCAAATTACCGCGATTTTCAGCTACAGATAGCGGCACAATTTTCCCTAATTCATGACTGGCTACTAATGCCGCCATTTCAATCAAATCTCTTTCTGTTTGCGGGTTAGAAACGGGAACAATCACGTTAAATTCATTAGTTATTATCTCTGTTCCTTCCTGTCGCTTCTCCCACCATAATAAAGATTTTTTATTGTCTAATTTTGGCTGGGTTTGAGGTAGTTTGGGGGCAAATTTAGCTGTTAACATTGGTCCGAGAATTGCCGTCACCAACATTAAGACAATTACACCGTTAAACACTGCTTTGGTTAACAAACCAACTTGATAGCCAACTAAGGCTGCGGCTAAAGTTGCTGCTACTTGCGGCAGAGATAAAGACCACATTACCATTGTCTCGTTCCAATTGTAGCGATAAAGCAATTTTGTTAGCAAGGCGGCGAGAAATTTACTAACAATTAATCCTAAGACAATAGCTACAGTTAAAGCCAAGCTAGTTGTTAAGCTTTCCGCAAAAGCGGGTAAATCTAAAAGTAACCCCATATCGATAAAGAAAAAAGGAATAAATAAGACGCTGCCGACAAATTCTACCTTTTCTTTTACTGGAGATTTACCTACTACTTCGTTAATCGCTAAACCTGCTAAAAATGCCCCGACGATTTTATCAATATTGATGATTTGGGCGCCAACTGAAGCAATAAAAACTACTAACAAAATGAACAAAAATTGATTGCTTTCTTCATCTCCCGTGCGACGAAAATATTCTTTTCCAGCTTTAGCAAAACCGAATAAAATTAGTGCTGAGTAAATAGCCAAAAAACCTAATTGAATGCTCAAACTGTAGACTGAAAATTCACCAGCGTTAATCGAAACGCAAATAGCTAGCACTAATAACGCACTAATATCGGTAAAAATTGTCGCCCCAATGGTGACAATAACAGATTCGGCATCTACTAATCCTAAACGCTGAATAATTGGATAACCTAAAAGGGTGTGAGATGCAAATAAAGAGC
Organism: Oscillatoria salina IIICB1; assembly: GCF_020144665.1. Lineage (NCBI taxonomy): Bacteria > Bacillati > Cyanobacteriota > Cyanophyceae > Oscillatoriales > Oscillatoriaceae > Oscillatoria > Oscillatoria salina. The sequence goes on from NZ_JAAHBQ010000073.1 coordinate 29,297, forward strand.
CAATTAAAATTGACGCATTGACCCCAAATCCAAATGTTAATCCGACTAAACTGCCGATAATTAACGGTATAGCAAATGTAAAAAATCCAAATGCTAAGGAACGATTTTTGTTTTGCCGAAATTGCTGTAAATCTATTTCTAAACCGGCGACAAACATTAAGTAAATTTTGCCAATGTCTGATAGCAGTTGCATTGTCTCACTGTCGGAACTAATTAAGTTTAAACCGCTACCACCAAGCACTACTCCTGCTACTAACAAACCTACTAATCCTGGTAGCCTTAGTTTTTCAAACCAAGGGGGAATAGTGAAAATTACTAGTAGCAGAATAGTAAAGGAAACTAAGGGATTTTTTGACAACCATTCCTGTATTAATTCCATATCACCTTTGCAATTTGGGATTCTAGCTTGATTAATTAATTTATCTAACTCAATCGCGATCGAGTTAGAATTGATTTATCTGAAATTAGGCAATTGTAGCGGTTTGTTAGCTCTTTTCCGTGATAAGAATTAGCTATTGCTGAATCTTATTTGCTCTTGTTTCCTTAATTCCTTAAGTTTTGTAACTGTCATGGTAAGTTAAAGTAAATATATGATATTGCAGTACTTGGTTCTCGATCGCGCTAGTCAAACTCGGTGTCGGTAGTTAGTAGCGATCGCGGATTTATGTATCTCCTGTGTGGTAAAAACTTTTCTCTTAATTAAATATACCTCTGGCGAACCAATTTGTATCCTCATTGACAACATAACTATGTCTTATCTCAACCCACAGCCGACCAAAACTTTAACTATCGATTCTTTGGCTGTAGCCATTTATAAAAGTCCCACCAAACTAGCACAGGCGGCGGCGCAAACGGTGCAAAACTATTTACAGGATGTTTTGAGTCAAAAAGAGAAAGCCAGGGTAGTCTGGGCGACAGGAAGCTCGCAAATCAAATTTTTGGCAGCTTTAACTGCTTTGGGAGGTGTAAACTGGAATCGTGTCACCTGTTTTCATTTAGACGAATATTTGGGAATAAAAGCGACACATCCGGGTAGTTTTCGTTATTATTTACAGGAAAAGGTCGAAAATATCGTTAAACCGGGGAAATTTGCTTATCTAGAAGGTGACACAAATGAACCATTACAGGAATGCGATCGCTACGCTAAACTTATTCAAGCACAACCGATCGACCTTTGTTTTCTCGGAGTTGGTGAAAACGGACATTTAGCTTTCAATGAACCTTATTTAGCCGATTTTAACGACCCCTATCCGGTCAAACTGGTAAAGTTAACTAAGGAGACTCGTCAGCAACAAGTAGCTACAGGATATTTTCCCAAACTTGCGGCTGTACCCAAGTATGCTTTTACACTTACCATCCCGACAATTTTATCAGCCCGGAAAATTATTTGTCTCGCACCAAAACAACGGAAAAATTCGATTGTTAGAGAGATGCTAACAGGAAAAATTAGTTCCGCTTGTCCGGCTTCGTTTCTACGACGACAAACTAATGCTACCCTATTTTTGGATACAGAAGCTGCGAGTTTACTTTAATCTCGATAAAATTCTCCAGATGTTATCGAGAAATGTTACATTTTAGGATTTTCGAGCGGATTCTCGGCTAATCTAAGCTTGGTAGGTAAGATTTCCCAATAAACCAAAATGATCTGAAGGAAAAACATTGGGTAATTCTGGTGAAATTGGTTCTCTACCGAGCAGTTTAATTGTGTTTGCTTGCCAACCAGGATATGATGAACGAAGTAAGATGCGATCGAAGCGTACTTGCTTGGCTTTTCCTTTCTGCTCTAACCGCATAATATTAATATCAGTATCTTCGGTGTAACCTGCTTCATCACTTCGCAAAACTGACCAAAGATCCTGATAGCTACGGTCAATTTTAGCATTTTCCTCAGTCCAAGAAGAACAAAAATTGAAATCTCCCATTAAAACAGCATAATCTGCATTTTCCATCAGGGGAAATATTTTTGCAAGTTGTCTTTCTCGTCGAGAAGCGAAATATTTTTTGCTTTCCAAATGAACTACACCAATTTGGAATCTTTCTTCATTGATAGATAAACTTGCTACTACCAATTTTCGGTACATCGAACTCGGTAGTTCGTACAAAGCTAGCTGATGAATGGGAATTTTTGAGAGGAGAATAATCCCATAGGGTGTCACAGTTTTTCCCGTAGAGTCGGAAATGTAGTAATTTTCTCTTACCCATTTTTTTTGCAAAACTAGCTGCAAAAAGCTTGGGGTTACTTCTTGTAAACCAATGACATCAGCCGCACAATTTTTGACGATCTTCAATAAGACTTTAGCACGTTCTTGGTGATAGTAATCGTCATACCAGACATTGAAAGTTACCAACCTAAGTTGATTCACTTGGATATTACCAAAATTCCCTTGCTCATCAACCCATAACTGCTGTTCTTGATTAAATCTTTTCGGTTTCAGTTCGACTACTGAATTTAACTCCATTAGAATAACTTTTAATTAGCAATATTTTTAACCCGACCCTACAGGAGCGCACCTTTTCCATTATCTAGATAATAACACCAAATCTAGATGAGCACAAGCCTTTTTCCCTAAAAAAATGCTTGCCCCAAATAACCGACGAGACAAGCATCAAAACTCACAAAAAAAGCGATTCACCTCTAGTAACTCAACACAGTCATTATCAGCAAATCTAAACCAAACCCAAAAATCTTTGCGCTTTCCCTTTGCGCCTTTGCGCGAACCTCCCCCTATAGGAGCGCACCTTTTCCATTATCTAAATAATAAACCAAAACCAACAATTTAGCAAGCACTTACTAAACATAACCAAGCCTAATTCTTAACTCGGTTTCCAGCCCGTCAAAACATTCGGACGTTCAGCCTCCGCAGCAAACATTTTCTCGATCGCAGCTTGACGTTGAGTAGGCGTTTCTGACGTATAATTCCACAAACTTTCGTAGAAGAAAAACGACACCCCAGCAAAACCCTTATTCCGGACAATTTCCACTTGCCTTGCAATTTGAGAAAAAGGCACATTACGACCCTTTAAACCAGACAAAATGCCCACTGCGACAGGAATATGCAACCTAGCAGCTTCCATTTCCGGTTGATTTAATTCCCGAACAAAACGCTCGTAATCATCCCGATAAACTTGGACGATCAACTCTTCAATCAAACCCAATCGTTCCCACTTTTCCCAATCGAGAAGAAAATACTCCAAAGAATACTCTTGAGGATTAGGAGAAACCGAAATTAACGCCGTTGGCTGACTATCTTTAACCGCCCGAAAAACCTCTGCCATATATTCAGTAATTTTATCAGCCCGCCAGCGAATCCATTCAATATTTTTTTCATCACTAGGAGGATTTCTGCCCGCGTGTTCTTGGCGATAAAGATTAATCGTATAATCGTCATAGCCAAAATCATAAGGAAAGCCAAAATGGTCATCTAATTGAATGCCATCAAGATCGTAATTAGCGACAATTTCTACTAGCAAATCAGTAATAAACTTTTGTACTTCGGGATTAAGGGGATTAAGCCAAACTCGTTCAAGTCTGCCACCTTCCAACCAAATCGTACTTCCATCTTGACGCTTAGTTAACCACTGTGGATGACGCTTAGCTAATTGTGACTCAGCAGGTGCCATAAAACCAAATTCAAACCAAGGAATTACCGCCAGATTTTGAGCGCGTGCTTCGGCAATAATTTCCTGGAGAAAATCCCTTCCTTGTAAACCAGCTTCCGGGTGAATTTGGCGCCCAATTACTGATTCAGCTACCGGGCTAGGATAAAGGGTATAACCGTCATTCCAGACTGTGGGGTAAAGAGTATTAAAATTTAACTCATTTAAACGTTTTACTGCGTCAGTAAGTTTATTCCTAGCAAACAAAACATCGCTATCAATATTAGTTAGCCAAACACCGCGCAACTCGGTACTAACTAGAGGAGTAACTTTCCCACCAGGAATATATTCCGCAGCAATTAAATTATTTTTTCCTAACCCTTGACAGACAAAAGCAGCTATTTCACCGCGAGTAGCAAACTGAGTTGGTTTGAGTTGTTTAACATTGGGGTAATTAACCACCAATTGCTTCTCAGTTGCAGCCGCGATCGCTGAGGTGGCATAATCAGGAATAGCACTAGCATCGAAGTAATTTTGGCTTAAAGTTTCGCTTACAGGTTGACTGGGAGTATATCCCAAACCTGAAGCTAAAGCTACTAAAGCTTGGACGCGAGGTATATTTTGAGTGGGACGAAAAATTTGTTGAGGATAGCCAGACAAAAAATTAGTTTGGTAAGCTTGACGAATGGCATTCGCTGCCCAATAATTACTAGTAACGTCGCGAAAATTGCCACCGCTACGAACTACAGGCGCATTAGGAAAGGCATTACTGACAATAGCAGCAAATTCGGCTCTCGAAACCGGTGAATTTGGGCGAAAACTGCCATCAGGATAACCACTAATAATTTTCTCCCGGGCGAGTTGCTGAATGCAAGTTTGCGCCCAATGTCCTTGAAGATCTTGGAGTTGGGTAGTTTGGGGATAACCAGTAAGAGGAAAAAAGACAGTCAGGGTGAAACTGAAAATGAGCAGAAACACTAACCAAGCTTTTCGCCCATACAAGCGACTAAAATGAACTAAGCTATCAGCAAAAGTGTTAGATAAAGTTTTCATCAAAAAGTAGATGTGAGTGACAAAATCGATCTCAGCCTTGATAGGCTATGGATTATGACTTGGGCAAAAGGATACAAGTTGCACCGCGATAAGTATACAATCGAGAGTAGACTGGGAAAAAGACGCTTTGGTGTTAGCGAAAAGGTAGAGCAGTTAAAGCGATTCTGCCCTTTTCCGTGCCAGAATGAAACATCGATCCTGCAAGACAACTAGCGATCGCGATCGCACAATTTTCGGCACTGTGGTAGATTTAGGGAAATTAATCAAATCTCCAACTTGACCGCTCGACAATCGCCAATCCCTACAAACACTTAACAATTAAATTGGTTTATCTATGCCAAAATAAACTTAGATTTCCTCACCAACAACAGCAATGAACTGGGCGATCGCACAGCAGTTACAAAACGGTAAATTCCTCATCGAAGCTATGCTACAACAAGATGGCTTCGGTGTCACTTACAAAGCCTTACATCGGCATTTGCACATCCCGGTAATTATCAAAACTACCGACCAATTTTTCCGCTACCATCCCGAATACCAAGAATACCTGAATCGCTTTATTCAAGAAGCCCATATCCTAGCTCAATTAGCCCAAGACGGTCATCCTAATTTGGTTCGTGTCTTAGACTTATTCGTCGAAGCCGACCATTATTGTCTGGTAACGGAATATGTCCAAGGGGAAAACCTATCTGCGCGAGTCAAACAACAAGGTGCATTGCCAGAAACAGAAGCTATTAAGTATATTGAGCAAGTAGCTCAAGCTTTAACTGTAGTCCATCAAGCGGGAATAGTTCATTGGAATGTCATTCCTGAGAACCTAATCCTGCGTCCCAATGGTAAAGTAGTCTTAAACGATTTTACTGCATCGGGAAGAATCGTCAAAGCCACAGCTTCCAAACCATTAGGTAGTTGTCCCTTCGCACCCTACGAAAAAATTATCGAAGGCAACCGTCAGCCTACTGTAGATATATACAGCCTTTCCGGTACGCTTTACTATTTGATCGCAGGTAAACTCCCAACCAACAGTCTTGCTCGAAAAATCAATAACGAAGAACTAATTCCACCTCAAAAACTCGCCTCCGTGAGTTATGCTGTCAACGAAGCGATCGTCCAGGGAATGGAATTAGAACCCAAAAATCGTCCCCAGTCAATGCAAGAATGGCTTTCACTCTTAACTAATACTCAGCAAGAAGACGATTTAAGCAGCGACAGAGGAATCAACTATACCACACTACGCGATTTCCTAGCCGCAGGTAAATGGCAAGAAGCAGACCGAGAAACCTGGCGAATTATGTCAAAAATAGCCAACCCAGACACAAATGACTGGCTAAAACCAGAAAACCTCGATAACTTTTCCTGCCTTGACTTATACACCATCGACCAACTGTGGCGGAAATATAGCAAAAAACGCTTCGGTTTCTCCATCCAAAAGCAAAGATATCAAAGCCTGGGCGGGAAGCAAGAGTGTAACCGCGAAATTTGGGCGAAATTCAGCGATACCGTAGGTTGGCGCGAAAACGATCGATGGTTATCCGAAAAAGAGTTAACTTATAACCTCAGCGCCCCATCCGGACATTTACCTTCTACTCCCTCCGGCTGGGTATACTTAATTGGACATCTTTACAATCGCCTGGAAACAGCCGCTTTCATGAAAATGGCGATCGAGCTTTTCTACCAAAAAATTGGTCGCATCTAACATT